>NZ_JBQQOC010000042.1:0-11688 GCF_052264515.1 Candidatus Corynebacterium faecigallinarum | reverse complement strand
TTGGAATCTCTTCCCCCCGCTCGCTGCGGCACTCGACATAATTTACACACCCCACAGACAGACCACAAACCTGCAGGTCATGCATAAGATCTGCCAAAACGTTGATGGTCGGGTCGAGACTCTCGGGTGCCGCGGTGCTCTCCTTTCCCTGCTGTGCACCGCCTCTCCGCTACTTCTCCACCGCAAGCCTCCAGAGTGACGTGACCTCCGCCGAGCGCGCGACATGCAGTGGGTCGTTCTCGTCCCGGGCCTTCGGATGGCGCGGTGCGGTGTCCTCGCGTCCCACCACCTTCAGCCCTGACTCGGCGAACCAACCCTCCAACTGCTCACGGGTACGCAGCCCCAGGTGCTCGGCAAGGTCCGACAGGACCAGCCAGCCCTCCCCGACCTCCGTGAGACGTTCCGGCAGCTCGGCCAGGAAGCGGCGCAGGGCATCGGAGTCCGCGTCGTAGATGCCCTGCTCCAGGTCGGACGACGGAACCCCGGGCAACCACGGTGGGTTGAAGACGACGACGTCGTACCGGGAAGCGTCCGGCCACAGGTCCGCAACCACGACATCGACCCGGTCCCCGTACCCGAGGCGTTCAAGGTTGCCGCGGGCACAGTCGACCGCCCGTTCGTTGACATCCGTCGCGGTCACATGCGTCGCACCCTGTTTCGCCAGGACAGCGGCCAGCACCCCGGTACCGGTGCCGATCTCGAGGACCCGGCCGGCGGGCTCACTTGCGGCTGTTCCCGCAGTGCCGGAAGCATCCGCACCACCGAAGCGCGCGGCCGCAGCCCGGTCCACCAGACCCGCATACTCATTACGCACCGGGGAGAACACCCCGTAGTCCGGGTACAGCCGCTCCCCCAGCTCCTCTATCTGAATGCCCTTGAGGTGCCATTGCCACGCCCCGAGCACCCCCTGTAGCTCCGTCAACGACACCACGACCGGTTCATCCCCGCCGGTCCACGAACCGTACGCGTGCTCGCAGGCCTCCGCGACATCCGGTGCACGGCGCAGATCCAGCGTCCACCCCGGGCCGAGGGCCACCAGGATGTTCCCGAGGGTCGCCGCCCGCGTCGCCCGGTCAGCGCGCTGGTTCAGGAACAGGGTCCGGGCGTCCGGTACTGCCCCTGCGGACTGATTGCCCCGTCCTGCACCACCACGGCCGCCGCGTCCACCCTGGTCACCGCGGCCGGTACCCTTCCCGCGAGGACGACCCCCGGAGCGTCCGGAGCGTCCTGCCGCCTTCGACAACCGGCGGTCCACGGCGGCCATCAACTGGCGGGCATTGTGGAAGTCACCGCACCACAACAACCCCGTGCCACGACGCAGCATCCCCAACGCCTTGTCCGCGGTCATCGAATCATCCACCTCGACGATCTCCGCCGGGGCCGACGCACCGTTCTCCGAATGCCACCTGAACTCAGTGGGGCTATGTTCCATGACTGTCATTCTCCCACGTCCACCCCCATTCGCCCAGGGCGTACCAGCACATACCAGCCGAGCACGCCTGTTACATCACGCAAAAGTAACGATCTTGTTCCCGCAACGGTCTTACCCCTTAGACTGACGTGTAGACGCAGCGTCCCACCGGACGCTTTTCGAGAGGACATGTTTCGTGAATACGCACCGCGCCACCGGCGCACACCGGCGCACCGCCCGCCTCCGTAACAGCAAGGTCGCCCGCGGGGTGCTCTCCCTGCTGACCGCCGCCTCGGTGGGCCTCGGCATCACCGTCGCCGCACAGCCCGCCACCGCCGCCCCGAACGGCAACGTCGTGGTCATCGGAGACTCCTACGCCGCCAACCCGGACCAGTACTACAACACCTTCCGCAACGTCGACGGCTTCGTCCCCGACAACTACCCGCGGCAGTCCGGCTGCCTGCAGGCGCCGAACTCCTGGCCGAGGCAGCTCAGCAAGCGCCACGGTGTGCCGGTCAACAACTGGTCCTGCTCCGGGCTGACCTCCAAGCGCGCCATCTCCCGGGTCGACGCCGCCCACCGCGCCGGTGACATCCACGCCGGCACCCGCACCGTCGTCCTGAACTACGGCATGAACAACCACGGCCCCAACGGCACCGACAACGGTGCGGACATCCTGAACCCCGGTGATGTCCGCAACCGCTTCCTCGCCGACACCCGTGCCGCGGTGAACAAGGTCCGCGCCTACGCCCCGAACGCGAAGATCGTCTTCGCCGGGCAGATGTCGATCACCTCCAACGGCATGTTCTGCTTCCTCAACGTGGTGCCGAACCTGCCCGCCGGCCTGCCGGTGCCGGTGCTCTCCGACGTCGAGCGCTGGGTGCGCAGCATGCAGGCCGAGGCCGCGACCCGCAACAACATCAACTTCGTGGACCTGAAGGCCGAAACCGCCAACCGTGGAACCTGCGCGCCGGACAACCAGCGCTTCATCTCCGGCATCATCGACACCACCACCCCGCACTACAACATGATGATCCACCCGAACCTGAAGGGTTCGAACTGGGTCGCCGACCGGATGTCACGGTCGCTGTAGGACGCTGACAGTTGCGGTAGGACGCGCACCGCACAGAACTCAACCCCTGAGCAGCCACATGCCGTGGCAGTTCAGGGGTTGAGTCGTTGGTCCCGGTGTAGATCTGGGCCCGTGGTGTGTCAGTAGTTGCCGGGCGGATCACTGGCGGGGAAGGTCTCTTCGCCCTGCTCGTCGATCTTCTCGTCCTCGCTGGCAGGGCCCTGCTGGGGCAGGTCGGAGGGCGTGTTCACCTGGTCGCGGTTCGGGTCCTGATTCGGGTCGCGATCCTTCTCGGGATCGGGAGTGACGTCAGGTGCTGTCTCAGTCATACCGGTTCTCACCTCACTGTCGTCTTGTGCAGTTGCACTACCCAGGGTACGCGCGGCCGGCCACCGAACGCACTGATCGGTGGACACCTGCCTCGCACACCGGGGCCATACCGGGTCATACCGAGGTCTGATTCCCTCGGACGATTCCTCCACTACTGTGAGCACCATGGGTCCTGAAGTAATCGTCGTCCTCCTCATGGCAGCCGCGGTCCTCGCCTGGCTGGTCATGTTCGTTGTCGCCCTGGTGGAGATCATCAAGCACCGCCAGATCAGTGGCGGCGGCAAGGTGGTCTGGGTGCTGATCGCCTTCGCCTTCCCCATCCTCGGGCCGATCCTCTGGTTCGTGTGGGGACGCCACGGCGCCCTCGGCAGCCTTTAACCGGCCAGGTTCCCGCCCAGGTTCCCGCGGAGCGTCGTCGCCGGGTAGGACGTCCTGAACAACCCACGCTCCTGCAGCACCGGCACCACCAGCTCCACGAAGTCCTCCACACCACCCGGCAAGGTCGGCGGCATGAGGTTGAACCCGTCGGCACCACCGCCGGTGACCCACCGCTGCATCTCGTCGGCGATCTGCTCCGGAGTGCCCACGAATGTGGCATGACCACCACCAGCAGCCAAGAATCCCAGCAGGTCACGCACGGTGATACCTGGGGTCGTCTCGATGATCCGCAGGATCGTGCCGTAGCGTCCGGCCGGGCCGGTGAACTCCTCCAGCGGCGGCAGCTCCGGCACCGGGGCATCCAACTCCCAGGCCGCGGTGGTGGTGTCCTGCCCGACGAAGAAGGACAGCTGCGCCAGCGAATCCTCCACCGGCAGCAACTCATTGAGCGCCCGCTGCTTGTCGCGGGCCTCCTGCTCGGTGCGTCCGACGAAGGTGACCAGCCCCGGCATGACGATGAGCTCGTCAGGGTCGCGTCCTACCTTCGCGGCACGCGCGCGTACGTCGGAGCGGTAGGACGCTGCGGACTCCAGATCCCACGCCACCGCGTAGATCCCCTCGGCGTGGCGTGCGGCGAGGTCACGGCCTGGTTCGGACGCCCCGGCCTGGAACAGCACCGGACGCCCCTGCGGGGTGGAGGGGATGTTCAGCGGACCGTCGACGTCGAAGAACCGGCCATGGTGGTCGATGACCTGGGCTGATGAGCGGTCGGTGGCGTCGGGCCAGGAGTCCCAGAGGGCGGTGACCGCGTCGATGAACTCGTCGGCCCGGGCGTAGCGCTCGGCATGGCCCGGCAAAGCGTCCATGCCGTGGTTGCGGGCCTCGGCGTCGGTCATGGAGGTCACCACGTTGATCCCGGCGCGACCACCGGAGATGTGGTCCAGGCTGGCGCTGACACGGGCGGCGTGGAAGGGCGTCCAGAACGTCGAGGAGACGGTGGACACCACGCCGATGTGGCTGGTCGCGCGGGCGATGGCGGTGAGTGTGGTCAGCGGTTCCAGGAACCAGCCGGGGCCGGGGACGGGGCTGTGCGCCTGGCCGTCGGCGAGGAAGAAGGCGTCGAACAGGCCGCGTTCGGCTGTCTGGGCCAGCGACTCCCACCAGGTGATGTCGCCGAGCCGGGTGGCGGGTTCACCGGTGCTGTCACCGGGCGCCCGCCACGCCGCCGAATGGTGTCCGCAGCCGTAGGCGAAGAGGTTGAGGTGCATCTGTACATCCGTCATTCAGGCATCAGTCCTTCACCAGTCCGCCGTCGACGACCAGGTTCTGGCCGGTCACCGCACGCGCCCACGGGGAGGCGAAGAACAGTACGCTGTCGGCGAACTGCTCCGGGGTGGTGACCTCGCGCAGTGGGGTGCCGGACGCAATGCCGTCGAAGACCTCCTCCGGGGTGGCCGCCGAAGCGTCGGTGGTGCGCAGCAGACCACCGGAGACCATGTTCACCGTGATCGCGTCCGGGCCCAGATCATCGGCGAAGGTCCTGGTCAGAGACAGTAGCGCGGCCTTGGCGGCGGTGTAGTCGTGGTAGGGCACCACCGGGTACTGGAAGAGGTTCGTGCCGATGTTGACCACGCGTCCGGACCCGGCGGCGCGGAAGTCGTCCAACGCCGACTGGATGACGTTGAGTGAGCCACGGACCGCACCGTCGAACTGTGCGGTGAAGGAACTGTAGGGGATCTCGGCGGCCTTGTCGCGGGCGTCGCCGTTGAAGGAGAAGTCCACCAGGGCGTTGTTGACCACGGTGGTCACCGGTCCCAGCCCGGCGGCGGCGACGGCGGCGAAGATCCCCTCGACCTGCTCGCGGTCCCGCACGTCGGCGTGCACGGCCAGGGCTTTGCCGGGGTGCTCGGCGACGATGGCGGCCGCGGCGTCCGCACTGGAGTGGTAGTTCACGATCACCGTCGCGCCCTCGCGGAGAAAGGCCTCGGTGATGGCGGCGCCGAGGCCGCGGGCTCCGCCGGTGACCAGGACGGTCTGCTCGGACAGGGGAAGCTGCTGGGTCAGACTCTCGGTCTTGTTCTGGGTCATGCTCATGCCTTTCAAAAGAGGTCACAAGCGGAAGGGGCATCGGGTGTGCTGCTGCTACGGGCGCTGCACGACTCATGGGGTACAGCCCACGACACACACCGGTGATGCCGGACAATCCCTCCGCCAGTACGAACTGGTTCAGGTTCAACGGGTGTGGTCTCAGCCGTGCCCGCCGGGTATTCCCCGACCAACCACGGCACCCCGTGTCGTCCGCGAGGGTAGCACGACAATTGCTGTCCACCCCCCGCTGTACGGTGGGATTATGCAGATCGTCCTGATGATCCTGGGTGTCCTCGGCGGGCTCGTCGTCGGTGCCGTCGCGCTGGCCGGCGTCACCTGGCTGCTGGCCAATGTGATGCGCCGGGTACTGGGGGTTCCCGTCGGTTGGCCGCGGTCGATCCTCGTCGCCCTGCTGGTCGCACTGTCCACCGGTGGGCTGGTCGCGCTGGCCGTGGAACAGTTCTTCACCACCGGTGGCGGGCGTGACGTCTCCCCCGGTCCGGCGATCATCCTCGGGCTGATCGCCCTGATGTGGATGCTCGGCTTCGGTGCGGCCCTGCTGACGGTGATGGAGCTGGTCGTCCCCACTGGTGCCGGGTTCTCCCCCGGCGGGTCGGCAGGACGTTCCGGTCGCTCCGGGGGCTCCCGCATCGGCCGGCAACGTGCCCGCAACCGTCGGTACCGACAGGTCATGGCCATCTTCGTACGCAAGGGCCTCACCGCCCGTAAGCCGAGCATGACCGAGGCGGCCAAGGCATTCCGCGAGGCCCTGGAGGAATCCGGCACCACCTTCGTCAAGCTGGGTCAGAACCTGTCGACCCGGGACTCCGTCCTGCCGCCGGAGTTCATCAAGGAGCTCTCGTCGTTGCAGACCGGGGCGTCGCCGGAACCGTGGGAGCGTATCGGCCCGGCCATGGCCGAGTCCCTCGGCGCCGACCCGGAGACCGTCTTCGCCACGGTCGAGCGCGAGCCGATGGCTGCGGCGTCCGTCGCCCAGGTGCACCGTGCCACGCTGGACGACGGCACCCGGGTGGTCCTGAAGGTGCAGCGTCCCGGTACCCGCGAGGTGGTGCTCAACGACACCGACATCGTGATGCGGATCTGCGACTGGCTGGAGTTCCGCACCGACTGGGGCCGGGAGATGGGCATCCGTCGGCTCGCAGCGTCCTTCACCAGCACCCTGGCCGAGGAGCTGGACTACCGGCGCGAGGCGGCGAACATGCGCGAACTGGCCGAACCGCTGCGTTCCACGAAGGTGCTCATGCCGCAGGTGTACGACGAGTACAGCTCCGAACGTCTGCTCGTGATGGGCGAGTTGGACGGCACCCCGCTCGGCAGCGTGGACCTTGACGACTACTCCACCGGGCAGCGTCGTGGGCTCGGTGATGCGCTGATGGTGTCGGTGATGCGTCAGATCCTGGAGTACGGGGTGTTCCAGGCCGACCCACACCCGGGCAATGTCCTGGTGATGGACGGTGCGGTCTGGGAGGACTCCTGGCAGCGCACCGTCGGACCGGTGCACATCTCCTCGGAGACGGTGGAGCAGCGTGAGGTCGGGCTGGGGATGCTGGACTTCGGGGCCGTGGGGCACCTCGACACGACCGACCGTCGGCACCTGACCATGGTCTTCGCCGCGATCGAGCGGGGTGATTCCCGGATCCTCACCGATGCGCTGCTGAGTCTGCTGGACCGTCCGGACGGTCTGGACGTCCGCACCCTGCAGCGTGATGTGTCTGTTCTCCTGGCTCGTTACCGGGGCGGGGTCGGCAAGGGTGAGGGCATGGCACTGTTCGGTCAGCTGACCACACTGGTGAACAACCACCGGCTCGTCGTACCGGAGAACATCGCCTCGGCGCTGCGCAGTCTCGGGGAGATGGAGGGCACGCTGCGGCTGATCCTGCCGGACTATCCGCTGGTGGAGACCGCGCGGGAGCAGGGTACGGCGCTGATCAAGGAGCAGGCGCACCCCTCGAGTGTGAAGGACGCTGCGTCAGGGCTGATGCTGGAGTCACTGCCTATGCTGCAGGAGTTGCCGCGCAAGGTCAGCGGGATCGTCGGTGACCTGCAGGACGGCCGGCTGTCGCTGAGCATGCGGATGTTCCGCAACCCCGACGACCGGGCGTACCTCACCGGGCTGCTGCAGCAGTTCACCGTGGCGTTGGTCGCCGGCTTCTGTGTGCTGGGCGGGGTGATGCTCATCGCCTTCGGTGACGGAGGGCCGGTGCTGGTCGACAAGCTGACCTGGCATGCGGCGATGGGTTATGTGGTGCTGTTCTGCGGGTTTCTGCTGGCGCTGCGCACCGTGGCGATGGTGCTCTTCAGCCGGAGATAACCACGCCCAGGGGTACGCTCCCGACCCCTGACCCGTACCCCTGGGCATGCACATTTCGATCACGGCGGCCGGGGGCGGAGTCGGGCTGAGGGTCCCGGATGGTAGGTCCCGGTCAGGGGACTCAGCACTCCCCTATCCTTGGGCACCATGGTCAACCCACTGCTCGTCGAGGCGCGCCTGCTCGCCCAGGGTCTCGTCTCCCCCACCGCCACCAGCCCACAAGAGGTCCTCACCGCCATGGGTCCGATGCAGGGCCAGGAGCTCGGCGGGGTGATCAGCTCGATCGCGCTACGCCTCAGAGATCGGAAACAGACGGATCAGAAGGATGCCGCACAGCAGGTCACGGATGCCTTCGACCGCGGGGCGATCGTCCGCGGCTACCCCATGCGCTCCACCGTCTTCGCCCTGGCCGCCGAAGACGCCCGCTGGGTCACCGAACTGTGCTCGAGGCAGCAGCGCAGGGAGTCCCGGCGTCGGCTGGAGCGCGACGGGCTGACCGACTCCGACATCGCCCGCGCCCATGACGTCCTCGACGAGCACCCGGGCGGGCTGACCCGAGCCGAGCTCGACGAGCAGTTCATCGCCTGCGGTCTGCCCGGCAACCAGTCGATGCGCTACCTGCTGATCCGCGACATGATGCTGCACGGCACCGCGGTCTACGGCCCGTTCCGGCAGGGCGACCAGGTGATCGTCGCGTCCGACACCTGGCTGCCGGACGGCACCGACCTGGAGTCACGCTTCAACGGCGACCGCACCGCAGCGGCCGCGGCACTGCTGCGACGCTACCTGCACAGTCATGGCCCCGCTGACCTACGAGACTTCGCGTGGTGGACGAAGCTGCCCGTCGCGCTGATCAAGGAGGCAGCGACGGAACTCAACGGCAGCGACGGTGGCAGTTGCAGTGGCAGTGGCAGCGAAAGCAACAGTGACAGGGGTGACGGCACGAGCGGCCCCGACCTGTTCGAGGAAGCCGACGGGCGCCTGCACCGCCCCGGCCTCTTCGACGACCTCGCCGCGGTGAAACGCAAGGCCCACGGCACCTTCCTGCTGCCCGCCTTCGACGAAATCGTGCTGGGCTACCGCGACCGGCTGAGCTTCATGACCGCCGAGCACCACGAGCAGGTCGCTCCCGGTAACCGCGGGGTGTTCCGTCGGACAATGGTGCGCGGCGGAAAGTTCGTCGGGACGTGGGCGGCACCGTCGTCACGCCTGGTCCCCTCCCCGTTCCGCGCACTCAGCGACACCGCGCATACCGACGTCAACCGTGCTTTCCAGCGTTTCCCCCGAGCCCGTCGATGACCGTGTCGAGGACCCAGCCCTGCATGTCCGGTGCCGCTGCAGTGGCAAGGGTGCGATGAGCGCCTCCCGGTTGCCCTTGGCATCTGAGCACACGGATCAATCTCCTTGATTACCGCTGTCTGGCTGCTGCCTACTGTCTGCCGATCTTGCTGTCCATATTGCCAACACCCATGCGGGACGTTACCGTCCCCAACAGCCAATGGAACCTCACGTTCCATATACTCTCTCTCGACAACACGGAGGTTCCCGATGTCCGATCCGTCCGAGCCCACCCAACCGGCGGGCGACAGAACGTCCGACGCCGCAGCAGATGCTGCGCCTGATCCTGCGCCTGATCCTGCGGCCGACAACGCGTCCGACACCACGGACGACGCTGCGGCCGTCGCCACGGACGACGCTGCGGCCGGCAGTGCGTCCGACAGCGCGTCCGACAAGGCTTCGCCGTCGATCGGCGGCAAGCTCACGGCCATCGTCCTCGGCCTCACCGCCGCGATGACCCTGATGCTCTTCGCCTTCCTCACCCCGCAGTACAACTCGGGCGCCGAGAACCTCCCCCTCAGCATCTCCGGGCCCGACGAGGCCGTCTCGCAGATCACCGAGATGCTGGACCAACAGCAGCCCGGGGCATTCGAGTTCACCACCGTCGAGGACGAGGCCGCCGCCGAGGCGGCCGTGGCCGACCGTGACTCCGTCGGCGCCATCGCGCTGTCCGACCAGGGCGCGATGTTCTACGCCGCCTCCGGCGCAGGTCAGCCCTACGTTCAGATGCTCAGCGGTATCGCCCAGGGTCTGCAGGCCCAGGGCCTGCCGGTTGATATGCAGGACGTCGCCCCCACCACCGACTACGACCCCGCCGCCTCCGGCCTGACCGGGCTGGCGCTGCCGCTGGCTTTCGGCGGTGTGATCTCCGCGGCGGCGCTGTCGATCGTGTTCAAGAAGCGCTACGGTGTGCGCATCATCGGGTTCCTGGCATTCTCCGCACTGGCCGGTCTGGCGATCGGCGCGATGCTGCAGTTCGGCTACGGCACCGTCGACGCGAACTACTGGGCAACCTCCGGTGTGCTGGCACTCGGTATCGCCGCGACCTCACTGTTCGTCATCGGACTGCAGGCCCTATTCGGCTATGCGGGTCTGGGGATCGGCGCGCTGATCACGATCCTGATCGCAAATCCGCTGTCGGGGCTCACAGCCGGACCGGACTGGCTGCCTTCGCCCTGGGGCACGATCGGCCAGTTCCTGCCGATCGGTGCCGCAGGTGACGCCACCCGTTCGGTCGCCTTCTTCGACGGTGCGGCCATCCTTCAGCCGATCCTGGTGATGCTCGGCTGGGTGGTCCTCGGTATCGCGCTGATCGGCGTGGCCGCTGCACGTGGACGCCGCACGGTGGCCGAGGACGCTACGGACAGTCAGGACGCTGAGGGCTCTGAGGGCTCTGAGAGCTCTGAGGCCGCTTGGTCCGCTGAGAACAGCGAGCCTGCCGGAGCCGCTGCGTCCGCCGAGGGGGCCGACAACACTGAGGTCGCCGCGTCCGCCATGGGCAGCGAATCCGCTGAGTCAACCGAGTCCACCGGGGACACCGGCGACACCAAGGCATAGAACGCGCTACCGGTGCCGCCCGTGGGAAACACAAGCACAGAGGCGGCACCACCAAAGGGGATCGTGCCACCAGGCTCCGCGGTGGCATCGTAACGGGGGACCAGCGGTACCATCAGCACACCGAGTCAGCGCACTTCATGGCTGACGTGAAGCCCACGCGCTGCGTCGACTGAACTCCACGGACGGTGAAAGACCATGGTCAGAAATCGTGACAACAGTGATGTCCCGTCTCCCCTGCTGACGCTCGACCAGCTCAACGAGATGCTGTTCGACGGCATCGCCCATGCCGGTGCCATCGGGGGTGGCATGGGCGGTGGAGCTCCCGGTGCCTCAGGTGGTGCCAAGGGAGGCAGGTTCGGAGCAAGACACTTCACCCGCCTCGACGGGGAACAGCAGGTGTTCCCGATCCCCCGTTCCGACGCCTCCCAGCAGGCAGTGCGCATTGATTTTTTCGGCGATGGCGTGCTGGAAGAGACCGAGGAGCCCTCGGCATCACAGGACGCCACCCTGAAGATTCTCGGCGTCGTCGGATCCGGCACGATGAACATGAATCCCTGCATTGTGCAGATCGTGTGGTCACCCAGCGAACTACATGCGTTCGCTCACGCCAGGGAGGGAGTGTTCAAGCAGCGCACCTGCACGAAGGCCTTGCAGCGTCTCGGCGAGGTAGTGGACGCCGCCGGCCAGCGGTGAAACCCGAACCACGGGTGGATCAGTGACCAGGTGCCTCCCGCTTCTGGAACGGCGCTCTGAGCGCTTTAGCTATCCACCCTGCCACGGTGGTGCTGTACCAACGGATTGCCCGATCAAACCTGGACCAGGACAAGACCCAGGTGAAGAGCACTGACACAGCAATGCCGACGGCAATCGCGATCGGCACCGCAGCGTCCTCGAGAAGCGCGTTGAGGGGATCATCAAGCGCTCTCACGGCTAGGCCGTGTAAGAGGTAGATCGCAAGACTGCGTTTTCCGATCGTGACCAGGAATTCTGAAAGATTCCCGGACCAGCACAGGACGACGAGAGTCGACACAAATGCGCTGAGGAGAATAAATGATCGCACTCCGAGACCGTACGGGACACTGACATCGAGATAATCGAAACTTCGTGAACCATACAACCATGCGTGTTCCAGATTAGGGATGTAGATTGCCGCTATCGTCACCGCGGACAACAGAGTTAGCC
>NZ_JBQQOC010000041.1:0-11835 GCF_052264515.1 Candidatus Corynebacterium faecigallinarum | reverse complement strand
CCCTCGGTGTGTTCCTCGCCCCCGGCATCCGCCACAGAAAGGTGACCTTTGTCTCATCACCGCCTCGTTGGATGCCCTGTCCCGCCACCTGTAATGACGAGAGGGAGCGCCATCCGCGGCGTTCTGGGACCGGAAGTTCTCGGTGCCCAGCCTCGTGGCATAAAGGTAGCACTTAAGCAGCTCCTCAGGATCGGGCGTCCGGACGTTGACCTCAGTGGTTGTACCGTGACCTGTGGTTTTGGAGACGGTGGTCGACGTGGATGGGGAGTTCACGGGGTGAGAGCCGTCTTCCGGGTTCACATCACGCTGTGCGCACTATAAGTGATGGTCACAAGGGGGCCAGGAGAAGTCTCGGTATACGTTGAGCACGACGTGGTGTAATGGCACACGCACGGGCTACGGCAGTATCCGGGACCTCGCCCACGGCGACGCATTCGCCACCTGCCCCACACCTGCCCGATACTCGTTCGGACGCAGAGTCGTCGTTGACGAGATGGCCGCTAATCGCGTAGGTTCTCCATTGTTCAGGACAGACTGACCTTATAGATCTCCGTTTGGTGTCTGTGTCCCTGTCGCCATCCCGAATCCCACCCGGTGTTCCTCACGAACGCAGGGATGATGGGCAACCCCGGTGGCACGGCCCGCTGGATCGGGGAGTTGCCTTCCACCAGAACGCAAAGGACGACCCACGGCCATGGCCCACCGGACGCTGACAACCCTCACCGCCCCGAACCCCACCATTTCCGGAGCCCCGGATGCACAACCGGGGTTGTGCGTCCCGGTGACGGATGCCGGTGCGAACTCATGAGCCATGGCGATCGCTGGGTTCTGCTGACCATGGCTGATATGTGGCAGATGCAATTGGCCGTATCCGACGCGGGGGAGGGGAGTGCGTAATGACCATCATCGTGACCGGCGCGGCCGGCGGGATAGGGCGCTCCGTCGTCGACGCCTTGGCCAATGAGCTGGCTGGTACTGGTGCCCCCGGTCTCCACACCGAACCCGGTGACGCCGATCCGGCCACCGTCCTTGCCGTCGACCTTCCCGGCAGCGACTGGCCGGACCACTGGCAGGAGGCCCGGTCGGCCACTGTCCGGTGCTGGGAAGGCGATCTGAGCGTCGAATCGGATGTCGCCGCACTGTACGCTGCGGCCGAGGCGTCCGGTCCAATCACCGGGATCGCTCATGTAGCCGGAATTTTCGACCTGGTCTCCCTGGCGGAGACGACCCTGGAACAGTTCGAGCGGATCCACCGGGTCAACGCCACCGGCACCTTCCTGCTCTTGCGTGAGGCTGCACGACGGATGGCGGAGGGCGGTTCGGTGGTAACCGTGACGTCCAATGCGGCGCGGGTTCCGCGTTCCGGCATGGCTGCCTACGGCTCGTCGAAGGCTGCGGCGACACAGCTCACCAGGATCGCGGGGCTGGAGCTGGCCGAGCGGGGCATTCGCGCCAATGTGGTGTGCCCGGGTTCCACGGACACGTCGATGCAGCGGGGGATGTGGGGCGATGACCCGGAGGGCGGCCGCCGTGCGGTGCTGTCCGGTGATCCTGCGGCGCACCGCATAGGTATCCCGCTGGGACGCATCGCTGAGCCACAGGATGTGGCCGAGGTGGTGTCCTTCCTCCTTTCGGAACGGGCCCGGCACGTGACGCTGCAGGAGATCTTCGTCGACGGAGGTGCCAGCCTGGGCCCATGATCCTCGCGTGTGTCACACAGATCGTGATTCGTCACCCCTCACTGTCGAGAAGAAAGGTCACCTCTCCATGACCATCTCTGATATCCAGTTCTCCCCGGCTGAACCCGCATTCTTTTCCAGCGCAGCAGCCCGCTGGCAGGTCCACGGTCCGGCGTATGAGGTTCACCCCGTGCAGCTGGGCGCTGCGGCGGACCGCTGCTTCGAACGGCATTCCGCTGCCGAGGTCGCGCTCATCGCAGCACCCTTCGTGTCGGACGCTCCGGACGCACCGGCAGTGCTCGTCGCCGGTGTGCAGGACGATTCCGCCGGCGTCACCGCCACCGCTGCCATTGCCTCCACCGCTGCACCCCAGTTCGGCCAACCCGAGGAGCGTCCGCCGCGGGAGATCTTCGAATCCCGGGTCGCCGCAGCGGTGGAGGTGATGCGCACCGAGCAGGACACCCCGGCCGCTGATGCTCTGCGGAAGGTTGTTCTGGGCCGCCAGTTGCGTCTGCCATTCACGGCAGGGGAGACCCCGGCTTCGACCCAGGTCGGGGATCCCACTGACACCCCGACCACCGTCGCCGCACGGCTTCGGGAAGGTCTCGATGCCGGTAACGGAGCAGGTTTCGGCTTCACCATCCCGCTGGGCCACGGCGGAGCTCTGGTCGGACGCAGCCCGGAGTTGCTGTTGCGCCGCACCGGCAGGGAGGTGGAGTCCACCCCGTTGGCGGGGTCCGCACCGCGGACCGGCGATCCCGTGCAGGACGCGAGGACCAGGCAGCGGTTGCTCTCCTCGGCGAAGGACCAGCAGGAGCACCTCTACGTGGTCAACAATGTCGCCCGGCTGCTCCGCTCTGTGTTCCGAGGTCATTGTTCCGGATGGCCCGGAGATTTTCGAGACAGAGACGATGTTGCATCTGGGAACGCGGATCCGCGGGATCCTGAACCCCGGACGTGATGGCACGGTGCCGGGTGCCTTCGAACTCTCCGAGCTGCTGCACCCCACCCCGGCGGTCTGCGGCACACCCACGGACCGCGCTCGACAGTTGATCGCCGACGTCGAGAAACCGCGTCGGTACTTTGCGGGGCTCGTCGGGTGGCAGGACCGTCAGGGTGATGGCGAGACGGCGGTGACCATCCGGTGCGCGGAGATCACGCCGCAGTCCGTGGAACTCTTCGCCGGGGCCGGGATCATCAGCGATTCCGATCCGTCGTCGGAGGCGGATGAGACGCTCAACAAGATGCGTACCGTCCTGCGCGCTCTCGGGGTGGAGCAGGACGCTACGGGTCACCGTCGCGCTGTCAGCAGCGTCGGCACCGACGTCACCAATGTCACCGACGGCAGTGATGGCCGGGTCGACTGGGCCGGCGGTGACGGGAGTATCGCCAATCTGCTACCGGAGGCGGCCCGGTGAGCTGAATGCCCGATACGTCAGACACCACCCACTCCGAAAGCAATCTCACCAACCAAGGAGACATGATGACTGCTCAGCACGTGACCGACATCCCCACCGGGATCGCCTACGAGGTTCCGGACGCATTGCCGGAGCGCATCCGGTCCGTCGGTGGGGTGGACTGGCCGGCCGACCCCGCGCGCAGCGTGCTGTTGGTCCACGACATGCAGGACCACTTCGTGGACAAGTACCAGCGGGATGCCGAGCCGATGAGTTCGGTGATCCGGGGTATCCAGAAGCTCGTGGCGACGGCCCGTGCGGCTGGCGTCCCGGTGGTCTTCAGCGCTCAGCCCGGTGACCAGGACCCGGTGGAGCGCGCGTTGCTCACGGATTTCTGGGGCACCGGTCCGCGGACCTCGGCGACCGGGCTCATCCCGGAGCTCGGCGAGGCCGGTGAGATCGCGGACTCGGAGCGGATGTGCAAGTGGCGGTACAGTGCCTTCCAGCGCACGGACCTGCACCATCGGCTTGCCGAGTCGGACAGGGACACGCTGGTGATCACCGGGGTGTACGCCAACATCGGGATCAAGGCCACTGCCCTGGAGGCCTTCATGACCGACATTCGCTCGGTGGTCGTGGCGGACGCTGTCGCCGACTTCACCGTGGACGAGCACTAGGCCGGAGTGGAATGGGTGGCCCGCCGCTGCGGTGCAGTCGCTGGACTGGATGAGGTGCTCGACAGGTGGGGGAGGGCAGAAGTGGGGGACTCAGCCGCAGATGTTTCACGTGAAACCATCGGAATGCCCCAGTCGCTCCGGCAGTGACCTCGCTGTCACACCCAGTCACACCCACCGCATCTTCGCCGGTGAATTCCCTGGAATCGTGACATGGACACCGATCTCCGCTCCGACGATATCCGTCCCACCGACGCTGCCTGTTACCTCTACGCGTTCGAGAATCCCCTCACGGGCCTCTCTCCGGCCGTGGCCTTTGCGGTCGACGTCGAGTGCGAATATGTCGAATGCAGCGACGACGAGGAGGAATGGGAGGAGGACGTCGCCGTCAGTGTCGAGTGGATCCCCTTCACGGGCCGCACGTGGCGTGACCTGGTCTCCCTGTCGTTGACGGATGTTGAGTGCTATACCGACGGCACCAGTCCCCGAACCCTCGGTGTACTACGCGGGCGTCCACCACCGGATGGGGACGCTGTCCGTGCAGGTCCTGGGCATCGCAGAAGCCGCGGGAGGTAGCGGAGATGGCGGAGTAGGGGGTGCCGGTCTACCCCAGGTGGAGCTGCGGATCAGCATGTCCGGGGATCTCGATGGACTCGGTATCGACCGGGTCGATCTCACGGTCACTGCATCGTTCACCGGGCTGGTGTCGAACCTTGCGAACACCGAGGAACTCATCAGTCTCGACGGACTGACCGAGACCGAGAACGGTCGCTGGGCACCGTTGAGGACGTAGCCGGAGCCCCGTAAACAGACAGCTTGGTCTAGGATATTTTCACCGTCTCACCTGCGAATACATCAATAGTAGACAGATCGGTACTTGCGCTTTGGCAGACAGAGTGGTCTACTAGTCGACATGACTACGACACTCACGGCACCATCATCCGCGCCGACCCGACTTCCGCTGGCCGTCCTGGCCGCGGAGGTCCGGGGCCGCATGATGTGCGTGGTGATCGATTCCTACTTCGACGAAGGTCTCGCCCCCGGCCTCGTCTCCGTGCGCATCCCGACCGACGATCCGGCCTGGCATGAGCTGCGCACCGCCCCGCGACTGGGTATCTCGGTGCTCAACCCGCTGCAGACCATCGGCGTGGCGAACATCCACCACTCGCTGACCGCCGACCGCGATGGCAGCGCCCTGGTGGACGGGGCATCTGTTCATCTGTCCACCACGCTCTACCAGGAGTTCGACGCCGGCGAGCATGCCGTGGCCCTGCTTCACGTGCTGGGCCGCACCGTGGGCGACATTGCCCCCGAGCAGCGCGAGTTCCTCTACACCGCCGCCTGATTCAGCGAGTCCCCGGGGAGTAGACCTGGACACCCCACGTCCACACCCCTAACCCAGGCTCCATGCCGACCCCATGCCTGGCTCCCTGTCGGAAAGGTGGGATCAATCGCTGGCATTCAGCCCGAAAACCATCGATTGATCCCACCTTTCCGACATCTGCGGGGGAGTGGGCCCACGGAGCGCGTGGACCGGGATAAAGTACCTGGTCAGGGGATCATGGCATTGCAGGCTACTCGCCAGGAGGCCAGGACTGCCCGGCCGCCCGGCCCCGGCCGCCTAGTGGACCTCGTTCCCGGCGGCCTCCCCGCCGCCTAGTTGTAGTTCCCCGCGGCCTCAGCGGCAGCGGCTTCCGCAGCCTCGATCTCCTCGTTGAACTCCCGCTTCGAGGCCTGCCACTCGTCCTCGACCATGCCCAGGCGCCAGTACCCGGAGATCGACACATCAGACTTCGGCACACCGTTCTCCACGAACAGGAAACGCCGCAGGTCACGGATCATCTCCGCCACACCGTGGATGAACCACCGCGTCCCCTCCGCGGGCAGTGATGCCTCGGTCACCGCACGCACCAGCTCGGTGCCGTGGGTGGCTCCGTCGCGCTCGACCCAGTGCAGCGTCAGCCCGGGGTGGGAGGGCGCAGCCAGCCGAGAGTCAGCATTCTCGATCTCCACGTATGCCACCGCCGTCGCATCCTCCGGCATGGCCTCGATCCCGGCAAAGATGGCGGGAGCGGCGGCCTCGTCACCGACGTAGACCACGTCACCGTCGGGGTGCCACGCCCCACCCGGCCCCATGAACCCGATCTGATCCCCGGCTGATGCTGCCGCGGCCCACGGCCCGGCCAGTCCGGTGTCGCCGTGCGCGACGAAGTCGATGTCCACGGTCCCGGCGGCCTCGTCCCAGGAGCGCAGCGTGTACGTCCGGGTCACCGGCCACTGGTCACGTGGCAGTTCCTCGCGCACAGCAGCGGGGTCGAAGGGCCAGGAGTAGGACGCCTCCTCCGGCGGGAACAACAGCTTCACGTAGTGGTCGGTCTCGGTCAGGCCCTCGTAGGAGAAGCCGGCGGATTCGTCCACGGCCAGGGTCACACGGATCATGTCGGGGGAGATCCACGAGGTCGCGGTGACGGTCCCGGAGTGGGCGGGGCGGGCGGGACGTGAGCGGCGGGACGTATCGGGCTTATCAGCCATGGAAAGGCTCTCCTATCTCGTTGGTGTCGCGACCATCCTACGCACCTGCCCCGGAATTAGCCCATGAGGTGGTAAGATGGCCGGGTCTACCACCTAGTCTTCTAGAAGGGAACGCGAACGAAGTGAGCGACGACAACACCGGCGGCGGCGAGACGCTGTTCGACCGCATCACCCCCATTGACCTCAATGAGGAGATGCGGAACAGCTACATCGACTACGCCATGAGCGTCATCGTGGGACGTGCGCTCCCCGAGGTGCGGGACGGCATGAAGCCGGTCCACCGACGCGTCCTGTACGCCATGTTCGACTCCGGCTACCGTCCGGACCGCAGCTACGTGAAGTCCGCGCGTCCGGTCGCCGACACGATGGGTCATTTCCACCCGCACGGCGACTCCGCCATCTACGACACCCTGGTGCGCATGGCCCAGCCGTGGTCGATGCGCTATCCGCTGGTCGATGGCCAGGGCAACTTCGGTTCCCGCGGTAACGACGGCGCCGCCGCCATGCGTTACACCGAGTGCCGCATGACCCCGCTGGCGCTGGAGATGGTCCGCGACATCCGCGAGAACACCGTGGACTTTGTGCCGAACTACGACGGCAAGACCAGCGAGCCGGCCGTCCTGCCGTCGCGCGTGCCGAACCTGCTGATGAACGGGTCCGGCGGTATCGCCGTCGGCATGGCGACGAACATCCCGCCGCACAACCTCAATGAGTTGGCCGAGGCGATCTTCTGGCTGCTGGAGAACCCGGACGCTGACGAGCAGACCGCGTTGGACGCCTGCATGGAGTGCGTCAAGGGGCCGGACTTCCCGACCCACGGCATCATCGTCGGTGACCAGGGCATCAAGGACGCCTACACCACCGGTCGCGGGTCGATCCGGATGCGCGGCAAGGCCGACATCGAGGAGGAGGGCAACCGG
Source organism: Candidatus Corynebacterium faecigallinarum (assembly GCF_052264515.1). Taxonomy (NCBI): domain Bacteria; kingdom Bacillati; phylum Actinomycetota; class Actinomycetes; order Mycobacteriales; family Corynebacteriaceae; genus Corynebacterium; species Candidatus Corynebacterium faecigallinarum. Next base: position 4,633 of record NZ_JBQQOC010000041.1, on the reverse strand, counting down.
CAGATCATCGTCATCACCGAGCTGCCCTACCAGGTCAACCCGGACAACCTGGTGACCTCCATCGCCGAGCAGGTCCGCGACGGCAAGATCGCCGGCATCTCGAAGATCGACGACGAGTCCTCCGACCGTGTCGGTATGCGCATCGTGGTCACCCTTAAGCGGGACGCCGTGCCGCGCGTGGTGCTGAACAACCTCTACAAGCACTCGCAGCTGCAGACCAGCTTCGGTGCGAACATGCTCTCCATCGTCGACGGTGTGCCGCGTACCCTGCGCCTGGACCAGATGCTGGTGCTGTACGTCAAGCACCAGGTCGAGGTCATCGTGCGGCGTACCCAGTACCGGTTGGACGAGGCGGAGAAGCGCGCCCACATCCTGCGTGGTCTGGTCAAGGCGCTGGACGCCCTGGACGAGGTCATCGCCCTGATCCGCCGCTCGCAGACCGTGGACATCGCCCGCGAGGGGCTGCGCGACCTGCTGGACATCGACGATGTGCAGGCCGACGCCATCCTGGCGATGCAGCTGCGTCGTCTGGCCGCCCTGGAGCGTCAGAAGATCATCGACGAGTTGGCGGAGATCGAGGAGACCATCGCCGACCTGAAGGACATCCTGGCGTCCCCCGAGCGTCAGCGTACGATCGTGCGCGACGAGCTCGCGGAGATCGTCGAGAAGTTCGGCGATGAGCGCCGGACCGAGATCGTCGGTGCCACCGGTGACGTGTCCGAGGAGGACCTCATCGCCCGGGAGAACGTGGTCGTCACGATCACCTCCACCGGCTACGCCAAGCGCACGAAGGTGGATTCCTACCGTTCGCAGCGTCGTGGCGGCAAGGGTGTGCGCGGTGCGGAGTTGAAGCAGGACGATATCGTCCGGCACTTCTTCGTGTGTTCCACCCACGACATCATCATGTTCTTCACGAACTTCGGCCGGGTGTACCGCCTGAAGGCCTATGAGTTGCCGGAGGCCACCCGCACCGCCCGTGGCCAGCACGTGGCGAACCTGCTGGAGTTCCAGCCGGGTGAGCAGATCGCGCAGGTCATCCAGATCCAGTCCTTCGAGGACGCCCCGTACCTGGTGCTGGCGACCCAGCAGGGCCGGATCAAGAAGTCGCGTCTCACCGACTACGACACGGCCCGTTCCGGCGGCCTGATCGCCATCAACCTCAACGAGGGCGACAAGCTCATCGGTGCCCGCCTGTGTACCGGTGAGGACGATCTGCTGCTGGTCTCCGAGGAGGGTCAGGCGCTGCGGTTCACCGCCGACGATGACACGCTGCGTCCGATGGGTCGTGCGACCGCGGGTGTGAAGGGTATGCGGTTCAAGGGCGATGACCAGCTGCTGGCGCTCACCGTGGCCGACGACGACTCCTGCCTGCTGGTGGCGACCTCCGGTGGCTACGGCAAGCGCACCCCGGTGGAGGAGTACCCGGTGAAGGGTCGTGGCACCCTCGGTGTGATGACCTTCAAGTACGACCCGAAGCGCGGCAAGCTGATCGGTGCGGTCACGGTGGGTCAGGACGAGGAGGTCTTCGCGATCACCTCGGCCGGCGGTGTGATCCGTACCCCGGTGAAGCAGATCCGTAATTCCTCGCGGGCGACCATGGGCGTGCGCCTGGTGGACCTGGCCAAGGGTGTGGAGCTGCTGGCCATCGACCGCAATGTCGAGGACGAGGGCGAAGAGGTTGTCGCCCAGAAGGCTGATGAATGAGGACGGTCACGGAGATCTCTCCGGCCAGCGCCCTGAAGCTGGGCGCGGTGTTGAGCGTGTGCCTGTGGGTGGCCTGGATGGTCGCCGCGGCACTGGTCTACATCCTTATGGGGATCGGTGGCATCTGGGACCGGATGAACAACCTCCTGGCTGACCTGTTGGGTGCCGACGCGGTGAGTACCGGGATGTACTTCACTGTGGCGGCCGGTCTCGGCCTACTGGAGGTCGTTGTGGTGGCTCTGATGTCCCCGGTGCTGGCGGTGCTCTACAACGCCTCTGCGGGGCTTGTGGGCGGCCTGAAGGTCCGTGTGGAGGACGAGAACGCTGCCGCTGCCGCCGTGGTGGGTGGTGCAGCCTCCGGAGCCGCTCCTGCCGCCGCTTCGGCTGCCGCACCGAGCACCGCTGCGGCGGCTGGCTCCGGTAAGGACTCGGACACTGCTGCGACGGCTGGGGAACAGTCCGGCAATCAGTCCAAAAAGTAGAGTTGACCAGCCGGTTTGTGTGAAATGAACCGACTGGGTAGAGTTTCCATCTGTTCGACGGGCCTATAGCTCAGGCGGTTAGAGCGCTTCGCTGATAACGAAGAGGTCGGAGGTTCAAGTCCTCCTAGGCCCACCAGTACGACCTACCCCGTACATGTTCGGGGCTGTAGCTCAATTGGTAGAGCATCTGCTTTGCAAGCAGAAGGTCAGGGGTTCGATTCCCCTCAGCTCCACAATGGTGAACACGAGATAGAGGGCACTTCCCGGTCACGGGAGGTGCCCTTCACTCGTTGGTGGGGCAGCCGGCCGATCTGGCAGCATAGTGAGCCGTGTCGGCTGCGGGAGCGTCGTGTCCCGTGTCGGTGCCGGCGTGACGGCACACGCGGCGTAAGGGCAGTCAGGGGGATGTCTGTACCCCCACTCGGCGCGTGATGTGCCTCCGGGCGCTGCTTCGGGCCATAATGAAAGTGGTTCACGGAGGTATCTGGCGATGGCCCTCGTGACCTCGTCCCATCATGGGGACGACCTTTCGGATTCGGGCGCACACTGTTGACGGTGTGCGCCCGTTCTCGTTGCTGCACCCTTGGTGCCACCAAGGTGGGGGGGATGTAATTGTGAAGCCTGTTGCCTTAGTGAAATGAATGATACGTTATCTTTCAGGCGCAGTTCCTCAGGCGAGGGGATCTGTGTCGAGGGTCGATGGGGACCCTCCTTTCGGAGAGAAGGCGCGCACCGTTACACGGTGCGCGCTTTTCTTTTATGTCCATGTATTTCCTCCGAGGGTGCACAATCGTGGTTCTATGTCCGGGTGTTACAGCCTCTGGAATCTTTTCAGGGCGTTCGTGTGTGGTGGCTCACTTGCTGTGGGGGAAGGCCTGCGCATGTGCTTCTACCCGTGCCGTTATATGTAACGCACATCTGTTGCCACTGTTTACCTGCGCAAAAGATGCCACCGGGGGTAGGGCTGGGGGGACAGCAGATTTTCTATATTGCGGACCAGAATGATCAGCCGTAGATTCATTCCTGTCAGCAGGGCAGAACGTCCTGGCTCATCACATACCTAACGAAAGGGTGCTCATCATGATCGACACCATCTCTACCTTCCTCACCGACGTTGTCTACACCCTGTGGGCCGCCATCGACGGCCTCGTTAACGCCATTGGCGGCAGCCTTACCGGCGAGTAGTAAGACTCCCATCCCCACGGGGATGTGAGTACACCTCCGGGCCCCGTCCCACCACATGGTGGGGCGGGGCTCCCGCACGTCCGGGCCGGTGCGTCCTACCGAAGCGTGTGGATAACCACCGCCGGCCCCTGTGGCGCTCTGCGCCGGACGTGTGGACACCGCACGACGCTGTGGATAACTACACCGCGCTCGGCGACCGCTGTACACACAGGGCACGGACATGTGGACAACTTTCACCGACGTGGTCATCCCTGGGAGTCTGGACGGAGCCTGGGTGGGGTCTAGGTAGGGTCCGTGAGGAATCCGCCGAGGTGCCGTGGTGAAGGCCGGGAGCTGGAGGACACGCCCCGCATCCGGTTTGGTGACCGGACCGGGGGCGGGTGTACGATATTCCCTGTTGCACGGGGCTATAGCTCAGTTGGTAGAGCGTTGCGTTCGCAATGCAAAGGTCTGGGGTTCGATTCCCCATAGCTCCACAGCAGATGAAGGGCACCTTCCGAGGTTATGGGAGGTGCCCTTCTCCGCATCCTGGGCAATGCTCCAGCGAGTCGAGATCACTGCTTCGTCATCGCTGGAGTCATGCCTTGGTGCTGGCACGGTATGTGCGCGCCTGCTTCATGACGTAGTCGGTCGGGCAGGAGCGAAGAGAGCGTTATTCTCGAGTAATCGCCCTGCCGCCCTTGGCTGGTGTAAAATCTCCCGCAATGAAAGTTCGTGACGACAGCCTAGATAAGGCTAAAGGAATACTCATATTCCTGGTAGTCCTGGGCCACTTCCTTCAACGGATTGTGGGCCGGGACGATGAAATCAGTCGTGCACTGATGACGGCCATATACTCGTTCCACATGCCGGCATTCGTTTTCCTGGCTGGAATCACCGCTAAATCGAACAAGCTGCTGGACCGAGTTCTTGTATTCCTCGTTCTCGTGGTCACCGCGCAACCGGTGTACCGCTACTGGGTGGCATACTTCGATGAGCCGCCGGACGCCGACGTGTATGAACCGTACTGGATCACCTGGTTCCTGCTCGCCATGGTGTGGTGGTTCCTCCTTCTGCCAGTTATCGAGCGATTCCCCAAGACCATGCTGGTGTCATCCGTTGTGATCGCGGTGCTCGCAGGCCTGATCACCGTGGTTGACTATGAACTGTCGATCGCGCGAACGCTGACATTCCTCCCTTTCTTCGTGGTGGGAAAGCTGTACGGAATGAGGTTGCTGCAGTGGGCCGGAAGTTTGCCAACGATACACAAACTGGGGCTAACT
>NZ_JBQQOC010000040.1:0-11987 GCF_052264515.1 Candidatus Corynebacterium faecigallinarum | reverse complement strand
CCGGAGAACGTCACCCGGACGATGTGGGGAGACACTAGCTCGGAGCGAGCCACCATGGTCTGCACCAGTCCACACTCTGCGTCGGTGATGGTGATGTCGGGCATGAGGTCATTTCCGGCGAGGATCGGTAAGGGTTACCGTCGCTGACGGGAGGGCTGTTACCGGGAGAAATCAACGGCTTATGGAATTGGCCGATGACGCTGATGCTCCTGACCCCTGCGTGAGGGAGACCTTCCGGTCGGGGACGACCAAGACGGACACACGGCCGAGCGCCCACTCCAGGGGGCCTTTACCGATGAACATCGCCCAGAGCATGCATGTGCCGGTGACGCACAGCGCCAACGGCCAGAAGGGGTCGAGTGCCAGAAACCCACCCATCGCCTCGACACCGCTGTCCACATTGTCCTCGCCGAGGATCCAGAACTCCCACACCACGATATGGGTGACATAGGCGGTCAACGGCATGGCTCCGACGATCCGCACCGGCCACAGGACATGCCGCAGCCGGGTACTGCACAACAGCACGCAGCCGCCGATCACGGCGAGGGCGAAACCACCCGAGCCGATCGCTTCCCCCAGCCCGGAGGAATGTGGTTCGGACTGAAGCTGCGAGATCAACATTGAGGCGCCCTCGTCCGCGCCCCGGTTACCGATCGGTCCTATCACCCCGTATCCGAGAACAACCAGCACGGACCCGCCGCCGAGGAGCCACCAGGCGTTGTCGGTGCTCTCCCGGAGGACCTTTCCCGCGCCGAGCCCGGCGGCCAGGAACGCAGTCCAGAGGGGGAACGGGTAATGCCAACTCAGAAGGAGCGCGACGGTGTCCGGGTCGTCCGTCGCACTGCCACCCCAGGCTTCCTCGATGCCGCCGACGACGAACGGCATGACCAGCGCCAACGTCGCGGCGATGAGGAACAGGGTACGGGGCCGCAGGGTGAGCATGGCCGCCCCGATAAGAAACAGGACGCCATATGTCTGGAGGATGATGTGGACGGGTACATCGGTGACGGTGAGTAGAACTCCCAACAGCCACAGCAGGATCGCACGGACAACCAGTCGTTTCCGCTGCACGGACACGCTCGTGGCGTTCCCTGGACCGTTCGGGGCAGGCGTGCGGGGAGCGGTCAGCCCCAGCGACAGCCCGGCCAGCGTGGCGAAGAGAATGGAGGAGTGGCCGTCGACGATTCCGCTCCACGTGTCCGGTTCGGTCCACACGATCGGGGTCGTGGTGACGAGGTGTGCGGCGAACATCCCGAATATGGCCAGGCCGCGGGCGCAGTCGACACCGGGGCAGCACTCGTGGCGTCCTGCGCCGGTGACGGCGGATCGGAATGGCAGGGGACAACGGCCCAGCAGGAACAGCCGTCCACCCCACCCTCGGGAGGATCCGGTGGCGACGAGTCAACGCAGGGTGACGCCCGTGGCCTCGACCAGCAGGGTGTCAGCGCAGGTCATCCCTTGGCCGCGGAGGCCGGGACGAGGATGCTCGACCAGGGCGGAAATGCAGTCGATGCGGCCATCGCCGCTGCTTTCGCGGTATCCGTCGTGGAACCCTATGCCTCCGGCATCGGTGGCGGTGGATCAGCACTGATCGCCGACCGGGACGGTCAGACGGAGGCCGTGGACTACCGCGAGGTCGTCGCCCAGGACGGCCAGATCCCGGCGTCCAACACCGGGATCCCGGGTTTCGTCGCCGGCATGGCTGAACTCCACGAACAACGTGGGACGCTCGAGTGGGCAGAACTGCTGGCCCCGGCCGTGGAGATGGCCGAGGGAGGAGTACCGGTCACCGAGACTTTCGTCCAACGCCGCGATGCCGGTGGCGCGGCAGCGACGTCCGGCCTGGCGCAGTTCGCGCCGGGTGGCGTCCCGGTGCAGGTGGGTGACGAGATCGTGCAGGATGATCTCGCGGCCACTTTCCGCACACTTCAGGATCAGGGGCCGGAGTCGTTCTACACCGGCGAGCTCGCTGGACTGCTGTCGTCGGAGGTGGACGGGATCGACGAGGCGTCCCTCGACGCATATTCGGTGCAGCACAATGAGCCGCCGCAGGGCACGGTCGGGGACTACGAGATCGTGTCCTCGGCGGCGGCGCTTCCGGGCGTGGCGCTGATCCGGATGATGCAGAACCTGGACAACGGAGGCATCAGCGAGGTCGACCCGAATTCTGTCGAGCACATCCGGCGCGTTTCCGAGGAATGGGCCGGCGCGGAGCAGATCGCGCAGACCGAGCTGGGCGACACCGACTTCGTGGATGTGGACTATGACGCAATCCTCGGCAACGGCAGCGGCAGCGGCAACGCTGACGGCGAGGAGGAGCCTCTGGCCATGGGGGACGCTCCGGCCAGTGACAGCGAGAACATGGATAAGCCGGGGAACACCACGCACATCACGGTGGTGGACGGAGACGGCACGGTGGTGTCGATGACGAACACCCTGACCGAGTTCTGGGGGTCCGGCCAGGAGGTGGGCGGGTTCTTCCTCAACGACCAGCTCAGTCGGTTCTCCACTGTGACCTCGCCCAACAACCATCCGGAACCGGGACGACGGTCGGTGACATGGTCGAACCCGACGATGGTCCTCGATGGTGAAGGGCGCCCGGTCCTGGGGCTCGGCACTCCCGGCGGGGCGAACATTCTCAGCATTCTCGGCAATACCCTGTCACGCTGGGCGTTGCAGGGACAGTCGCTGGAGGACGCGGTGGCAGCACCGCGCTTCCGCCTCGATTCCGCGTCCGGTTCGCTGTTGGTCGAGCAGGCGTTGCTGGACGATCCGGTGGCCGACCAACTGCCTGAACTGGGATGGCCGACGCAGACCGCGGCCGAAGGTCTCTTCGGTTCCGTCAACGCCCTGGAGATCGACTGGGAGCAGGGCACTGTGTCGGGGCCGACCGACTACCGGTTGGAAGCAGGAGTCGTGGTGTCGGACGCGGAGTGAGATACTGCCCGACCGGTGCTCATGCCTCGGTATGACGGTGGGGGACACCACAGGATCCGCCTCCGGAACGATGTGACAGGTGCAGGTCACGCAGCAGAATCAGCACCATGATGTTCTTGACCAGCGCACTGACCAATGCACTACGATCCGAGACCACGAAACTTCTCAGTCTTCGGTCGACCCTGGTGTACACCATCCTGATGGCGGGCTCGCTCTTCGGTACGGCGACACTGATCGTGCTGTTCAGTCCGGGCGATCCAGTGACCATGGACTGGGCGAAGCTGGGGTACGGCTACCAGATCTTCCAGCTCATCGCCGTCGTCTTCGCGGCGGCGACGACCGCCGGTGACATCCGAAACCACCTGCACGCCCAGGCCTTTCTGACACAGCGGGGACGCTGGCAGTGGGTCGGTGCGAAGATCATCGTGACCATGGTGTTCGTGGCGGCGTCCTACCTGGTCGGCACAGCGTTGTCGCTGGGCATCAGCGCCGCGTTGGGGGCGGAGCTCATCCTCGGCGCCGGAGAGACAGCGTTCTACGTCCCCTTGATCGGTTCCATGGTCTTCGCCGCCGTCTCGGTTGGCCTGGCCTGTGTGATCCGCAGCCAGGTGGGGGCGGTCGCCGTTCCTGTGGCCTGGATGCTGCTGATCGACGGCATGCTCGGGATGGCCGCGGAGTCCATGGAGATCTTCCGTCCGCTGGCGATGATCGCCCCGGGGCAGCGGCAGGAGCAGCTGATCAGCGGGTTCGACCCGCTGGACCTGGGGTTGTCCACTGCGGCCTGTTACGTGATCATCCTGGGTTGGCTCGTGGTGGCCTCTGGCGTGGGACTCTGGCGGAACAGGCGCTCTGACGTGCGGTAGTGGTGTCCGGTAACCGCCGTCGTCCCCGCCGGTGCGTCAGCACCCGTCACCATCGCTCACGCTGTGTAATGACCGAGGCGGTGGCAGGATACTCCGCATGGCCACGGACGGTGAGCAGACGGTGATACGGCAGGCTCGTGCAACGGGGACTAGAATCGTGACATGGCATACAATCGGACTGAACCTGACATCAAACCCCGCTCCCGGGATGTCACTGACGGCCTGGAGAAGACCGCGGCCCGCGGTATGCTCCGCGCCGTCGGCATGGATGACGGCGACTGGGACAAGCCGCAGATCGGGGTGGCGTCGTCCTGGAACGAGATCACCCCGTGCAACCTGACCTTGAAGAAACTCGCCGGCTTTGCCAAGGAGGGCGTGCACGCAGCGGGGGGCTATCCGCTGGAATTCGGCACGATCTCGGTGTCCGACGGGATTTCCATGGGCCACGAGGGCATGCACTATTCACTGGTGTCCCGGGAGGTGATCACCGATTCGGTGGAGACGGTCATGTCCGCCGAACGGCTGGACGGGTCGATTCTGCTGGCCGGCTGCGACAAGTCCATCCCCGGGATGCTCATGGCGGCGGCGAGACTGGACCTGTCCTCGGTGTTCCTCTACAACGGGTCGACCATGCCGGGCACTGCACGGTTGTCGGACGGATCGGAGCGCGAGGTCACCCTGATCGACGCTTTCGAGGCCGTCGGTGCGTGTCGGGCAGGGAGGATGTCCGAGCAGGATGTGGATGCCATTGAGCGGGCGGTGTGCCCGGGAGAGGGGGCGTGCGGTGGCATGTACACGGCGAACACGATGGCATCCTCGGCCGAGGCGATGGGGATGAGCCTGCCAGGATCTGCCGCACCGCCGGCGATCCACCGCAACCGCACCATGTACGCCCGACGCTCGGGGGAGGCGGTGGTCGGACTGCTGGAGAAGGGAATCACCGCCAGGGACATCATCACCCGGGAATCGCTACTGAATGCAGTAGCCGTGGTGATGGCGTTGGGGGGGTCCACCAATGCTGTGCTGCACCTCATGGCGATCGCGAATGAGGCCGGGGTCGATCTGACGCTGAAGGACTTCAACGACGTCGGCGACCGCGTCCCGCACCTCGGTGACCTCAAGCCCTTCGGACGGCACGTGATGAACGACGTCTTCAAGATCGGTGGCATCCCGGTGGTCATGCGTGCTCTGCTGGACGCCGGGCTGATCAACGGGGACTGCCTGACCGTGACCGGCAAGACGGTCGCGGAGAACCTGGCGGAGATCAACCCGCCGGATCCGGACGGCACGATCCTGCGGAGCCTGGATGACCCGATCCACCCCACCGGTGGGCTGAGTATTCTCCACGGGTCGTTGGCTCCGGAGGGGGCGGTGGTCAAGAGTGCAGGCTTCGATGCCGACGTCTTTGAGGGCAATGCCCGGGTGTTCAACCAGGAGCAGCCGGCGATGGACGCTGTGCTCAACGGCGAGCTGAAGAAGAACGACGTGGTCATCATCCGCTACGAAGGGCCCAAGGGCGGGCCGGGCATGCGCGAGATGCTGTCGATCACCGGCGCGATCAAGGGTGCGGGAATCGGCAAGGACGTCCTGTTGATCACCGACGGTCGTTTCTCCGGTGGTTCGACGGGGCTGGTCATCGGCCATGTTGCTCCCGAGGCGGTGGACGGCGGACCGATTGCATTTGTCGAGGACGGCGACCGGATCCGGGTGGACATCGCCGCCCGCACCATTGACCTTCTGGTTGAAGAGACTGTGCTTGCTGAGCGGGCCGAGGGATGGGTGGTGCCGGAGAATCCCCGGCTGCACGGGGTGCTGGGTAAGTATGCCGCGCTCGTGAAGTCCGCGTCCGTGGGCGCGGTGACGACGTAGGGGGTTGAACTATCTGACCTGGCGACGCACATCCAGGGCACGCGGTAGGGCTGATGGTCGTCGCACCACTGGGGCTCTTACAGTAATCTCTCGCGGATCGTGAACGGGTCGGCCTTGGGCTTGGAGCGGGTGCGTGCGTCAGTGGCGTCCCTCAGCTTCAGGGCGCCACCCGCGTGGATGCGGCGAACATCCCCGCAGCAACGACCACGATGAGGGTGGCGGTGGCGACGACGGTCCCGGCGTCCCACCCGGCGAGGACGGCCCCGCCGACCGCGCCGGCGATCGTCACACCGAGGTAGGTGCCGGAGGTGTTGAGTGCGCTGGCCGCCTTGGACCCGTCACCGGCGGTGGTCGCAAGACGTGCGGTGAGGGCGGGTGACAAGCTGAATGCGCCGAGGGCCTGGACGGCGCCGAGGCAGACCAACACCACGATCAGTGGGAGCGAGTTCAGCGGTGCGGCCAACCAGAGCAGCCAGGATCCGGCGCAGCCGACGGCCAAGGTCAACAGTGACACGACGATGGTGCGCAGCGGGCCGATCCTGTCCGTGAGTACCCCGCCGATCCACACGCCGACGATGCCGCCGAGTCCGGAGACGGCGAAGGTGACCGCCCGGAGTTCATGGTCGGGGACCGCCCCGGCGAGGAATGGTGCGAAGTAGGTGAAGGCCATCATCGAGCAGGACATGGCCACCACGTTCACGCCCAGGGTCCGGGCCACCGGCGGGGAACCCAGGGCGCGGAGCTGCCTACCGACCGGAACAGCGTCCTCACCCTGACCGTCGGACACCATCGTCGAACGGGTCATGACGATGGCCAGCAGCGCGCCGACGGCGAGCACGAGGAAGCTGCCTCGCCAGCTCACGGCCTGGGCGATGAGGGTTCCGGCGGGCACGCCGAGGGCGATCGCACCGGTGACACCCAGGGCGACGATGCTGATGTAGCGTCCGATCTTCTCCGGCGGCGCCTGGGCGGCCGTCCACGCGAAGATGGCGGGAGTGGATGCCCCGGCGCACAGGGCGGCGATCACGCGCAGGGCCATCAGCACCCAGAAGTCCGAGGTTGCCGCTGCGGCGAGGTCGCCGGCGAGCTCGGGGAGGATGCCGGCGATGACGTAGTCGTCGGTGTAGAGGATCAGGGCCGTGAAGAGCAGCGCGAACAACCACCGGGGCATCAGTGCGTCCTGCCCGAAGCGGACTACAACGCCTCGGTGAGCAGGGTCGTCATCCCCCCGGGTGACAGGGCACCGTGGCTGGTGGAGGCATCGAAGGTCATGCCGACCATGAGGGTCTTGATGGTCATCGCCGCCTGCGACGTGCGGTCGGCAGGGACGCCCAGGCCGGTGAGGACGGCGGTCACCACGGGAAGCATGTCGCCTGACATGTGGTCGGTGATGTCCCGGAAGACGTCCTTGGTCCGGGAGGCCATCATGAACTCGCCGAGCACGATGTTCTCCCGGCGACGGTCCTCGTCGAGGGGGAGCAGCTCGCCGAGTACTGCCACGGCGGTCTCCACGGTGTGGGTTCCCGGAGTTCCGCTGAGGTCGTGGGATTCCAGGCGGCGGTCCATACTGTCACCGACATCCTCCGCGGCGGCGGCCAGCAGGTCATGTTGGCTGGGGTAGGTGTTGCGAATGCTGCCGACGTTGAGTCCGCTCTCCTCGGCGACTGTGCGGAAGGACAGGCCGTCGACACCTCTGGTCACGATGAGGTGCAGGGCGGCGTCGAGAATCTGTCGGCGACGCTGGTCAGGATCCACGATCTTCGGCATGGCCGCTAATTTATCACGGGTGTGATAAAAAGTGGAACCGCCCCCACCGGACGCCCCAACGTCCTAGCATCGACCCTGTGCTGAAACCATCCCCACGCCAGCTGAAGCTCGCGCTCAATTTCTTCCCGCCCTATGTCGGCTCCGGCATCCGCATGCGCTACATCGCCGACGACGGATCACGCGTGGTGACCACCCACCGTCCCCGGCGGATCAACGCCAACCTCGTCGGCACCGCCTTCGGCGGTACGATCCAGACCATGACCGACGGGTTCTACCTGTTCATGGGGATGACCCGACCCGGGAGGGACTACAACGTGTGGGATGCCGAATCCCACGTGACCTACCTCAAACCGGGCAGGGGACGCATCACGGCGGACATGCGCACCGATGACGCCACCTTCGACCTCATCCGGGAGAGGACCGCCGACGGGTCGAAGCACCTGCACTGGTTCACCACCGAGATCACCGACTCCTCAGGTGATGTCGTGGCGACCGTGCGTAGCCGGGTCTACTTCCGGCTCAAGGAGAAGGCGAGGGCGCGCGTGCCTCAGCGCACCTCGTAGCGGCGTGCCTGGTCGGCGACACCGGCGAAGCGGAACGGGCCCGTGGTCACCTCGGCGGTGACCTGGTCAGAGCTGGTGCCGTGCGGTGCCGAATGCAGCGCGCGGTACTCCTCGATGCTCACCGGGACCCGGGTGTCCAACAGGGTGGCGGCACGCTCCGGGTTGCGGCGCTGCAGGTAGCCGGGCTGCACGACACCTGTGAGGAACTCGGAGACACAACCGGAACCGTAGCTGAACAGGCCGATGCGCTTGCCGGCCAAGTCGTCCTCGTGGTCGATCAGCGAGGCCAGGCAGGAGTACAGCGAGGCGGTGTAGCTGTTGCCGAGGCGACGGTTGTAGCGCGAGCCGGTCTCCAGGCCGGTGTCGCGGCCGTCGGCCTCGTCACCGGGGTTCAGGGCGGTGCTGATGTCGTCACCGCTGACCTCGCGCAGCCGGGCCTGGGCCTTCTTCGCCATCTTGGTGTACGGCTGGTGGTAGATGACCCGGTCGATGTCGCCGATGGCAGGGCCGCCCTGGGACTGCAGGTCAGCCCAGGCGTCCGAGACGGCGTCGAGGTAGGCGCCCACGGAGAGGTGCCCGTCGACCACGGCGGTGGTGGTGTCGTTGGGACGCCAGAAGTCGTCGACGTCGGTGGTGGAGATGCCGTTGGCCGGCTCGATCTCCAGCAGCTCCGGGTCGGCGGAGACCAGCATGCCGACCGCACCGGCCCCCTGGGTCGGCTCACCGGGGGAATCGAGCAGGTAACGGGCATTGTCGGAGGCGATGATCAACACACGCTCCTGCGGGGAGCGGGCGACGATGCCGATGGCGGCCTGCAGGGCGGCGGTGCCGCCGTAGCAGGCCTGCTTCATCTCCACGACGCGCACGGAGTGCGGCAGGCCGAGCAGCTTGGCGGCGGAGATGCCGGCGGCCTTCGACTGGTCCACACCACTCTCGGTGGCGAACAGCAGGGTACGAATCCCCTCGATGCCGTTGCGCTCCAGCAACGGCTTGGCCGCCGCGGCACCCATGGTGACGATGTCCTCGTCCTCGGCGAGCATGCTCATCTCGGACTGGCCGAGGCCCAGGACGTACTTGCCGGGGGCGATCCCGGCGTGGTCGGCGAGTTGCGCCAGGTCGACAACGTGGTGGCCGGTGGCCATCTCCAGGTCGTGGATACCAATTGCGGTCATGATCTTCTCGCCTTCTCTATCGTTCCATGCTCAGATGGGTGGACATCAGTTCGCCGGGGTTGGTCTGTGCGGCCAGCAGGGAGAGCTCGCCACACAGCACCGTTGCGGCCACCAGGGAGGCCAGGCGACGGGAGTTCTCCCCGACCTTGCGGTTCTCCCGGCAGCCCATGCGCTCAAGTGCTTCGGTGACATCGTCGTGGTGTTTTCCACTGCCAACGGTACCCACAATGATATTCGGAAGGGTGCAGGAGAAGTACAGTCCGTCCTCCCGGGCCTCGGCGTAGGTGATGCCCTGGGAGCCCTCGACGATGTTCGCGGCGTCCTGCCCGGTCGCCAGGTAGATGCCCAGCAACATGTTCGCGTAGTGGGCGTTGGCCGAGCGCAAAGCACCGGCGATCGTGGAGCCGACCAGGTTCTTCTGCACCACGATCTCGGCGATGGCTGATGCGGTGGTGCGCAGGCGGCGCTCGACGACCTCGTGCGGCAGGAAGAGGTCGGCGACGACGTTCTTGCCGCGGCCGAGGATGCCGTTGACGGCGGTGGCCTTCTTGTCGCTGCAGTAGTTACCCGACACCGACCCGTAGAACAGTCCGAGGTCCCACGACAGGATTCGTTCCATCAGGGCATCGGCGCCTTTGGTGACCATGTTGTGGCCGGAGGCGTCGCCGGGGTGCAGCTCGAAACGCACGTAGAGCAGGTTGCCGACGATCTCGGTGTGCAGGTCCACGAGTTTTCCGTGGCTGGTCGTGGTCGACACGGTGTCCTGCAGGTCCTGCAGACGGCTGGTGATCGTGCGGGACGCTTCGGCGGCGACCGCACCGTCCTCGGCGGTGAACAGAACGGACCTGGTCATACACTCGGAGACGACGGTGGTGCGGATGCCGTCCGGCACCTCCCGGGAGATGCTGGCGCCACGCCCCACCGAGGGCCACAGCGGTGTCTCGAAGGTCGCCAGAGGGACCTCCACCTCCTCGAATCCCGACCCGTCGGTGAATGCGGTGCCACTGACCCGCAGCGGTCCGACCCACTGGGTCGGGATCGCGGTCGTGGTCGGCTCTGGTCTGTTCAACGCGTACCTTTCTGGGGCAACCGCCGGGGAGGAGTCCATGCGGCAGCTGTCTTACGGTGGAGAGCTTCTACTTCACAGTAGATTACCGTCCAGGGGCGGCGCGAAAACGGAAAGCCACCGTAATAGGTGTTCCCGCAGCGCAGTGCCACCCCAGGGGGATCAGTGTGACGGGAGGGGCGGGCAGAAGTCGTGTGACTGACGCAGTACGGTCAGGAAGTTTGCTCTAATGACAGCAGGAACTTCTTGGCGTCGGCCCCGCCGAGGTAGCCGCCGATCCCTCCGTCGCTTCGCAGCACGCGGTGGCACGGGACGACGACCGGCAAGGGGTTGGACGCACAGGCGGAGCCGACCGCGCGGACGGCCTTCGGGTTGCCGGCGGTCTCGGCGAGTTGGGCATAGGTGCGGGTCTCTCCGTAGGGGATGTCGCGTAGGGCCCGCTGCGCGGTACGGCGGAAGGAATGGCCCGGCAGAGACAGCGGTAGGTCGAAGTCGCGCCGGGTGCCGTCGAAGTACTCCTCGAGCTGGGTGGCGGCGGCATCGAGCTCGGGGGAGGGGGCGGTGTCTCCGGTGCCTCCGGTGGATTCCGTGACTGTCTCGGCCGTCAGGGCGTCCAGCACGGCATCGAACCCCTCGCAGTCGAAAGCGATGCGGACCAGATCATCCGTCGTGGCGGCCAGCAACAGTCGACCGATGGGCGAATCGACGATGCAGTAGGTGATGTTGCTCATGTCCCAATCCTACGTGACCTGCGGATTGTCACGTGGGGCGCAGCTGCGTCGTCTGGTTGGTATGGCACATCTTGACATCATGAAGACCCACAAACGCACCTACGCCGCCACCACGACAGCGAAGCGCCGCGAGACCTGCGTCGGTCCGTGGCTACCGGAGGTCGTGCCGGAGGATGCCATCCCCGCTGACTGCGACATGCTGGACGCCCTGGCGGACGCGCTGAACAGCGGTGGTCTCAGCCGTGCCGCCCGCAATCCGACCACCGGGCTGCAGATCCAGCAGAACCCCGGGAAGATCATCCGACGGAGTTAGTCGATCGGGGCGACGCGGATGAGGTTGCCGTCCGGGTCGGCGGCGACGAAGGTGCGTCCGAACACGTCGTCGTGGGGTTCGGAGACGATGTGGACGCCACGGTCGCGCCAGTCGGTGAAGCGCTCCTCGATCTCCTCGGTGGTGCCGAGGCAGAGGCACAGTTCGCTGGCGCGGCCCGGCGCCGCCTCCGGTGACAGTGTGTCACCGGTGAGGTCGGAGCCGCTCCATACGGCGAACTGGACGCCGCCGGGCAGGGTGAAGGCGATGAAGCGAGGGGACTCGAAGCCGGGGGTGATGCCGACGAGGTCGCTGTAGAACTTTGCGGATGCGGCGGCGTCCTTGACGTAGACGATGAACATGTAGGGGTTCGGGGTGGTCATGGTGCTGTCCTTTCTGGTTGTGGCTGTGGCACCGGGGCCGGTGGCTGACAACTCTGATGGTGGAGCGGTACCCTGACATAAACTGTCAGGGTTCAGAAAAACTCCCGGAAAAATTCTTCCGGAGGGTGCCGGAGGCTTCGGACGGCAAGGACATGGCGACGGGAAGTGACCGCCTGCAACGGTTGTTCGACCTGGTCAGCGTCCTACGGGCGCGGGGCCGGACGACCGTGTCCGAACTCGCCGGGGACCTGGGAGTCTCCGCCAGGACAATTCACCGCGACCTCGCCTCCCTCATGGACGCCGGCGTGCCGGTGGTGACCGAGCCA
>NZ_JBQQOC010000039.1:0-12260 GCF_052264515.1 Candidatus Corynebacterium faecigallinarum | reverse complement strand
GATTCACTGGCGTCACGGGGAAGAATGGTTCTGGGAAACGCTGGTCGATGCCGATGTGGCGTCGAACCCCTTCAACTGGCAGTGGGTCGCTGGAAGTGGGGACGATGCCGCCCCCTATTTCCGCATCTTCAACCCGGTACACCAGGCCCGACGATTCGACCCCGAAGGGAAGTACACCGCACGCTGGCTTCGTGCTAACGATGCCGACGAAGGTGAGGACCCTGTCCTGCGGCCACCGATCGTGGACCTGCGTCGTTCCCGTGAGGAGGCACTGGCAGCCTTCCAGAGCATCCGTCGGGGCTGACCGCAGTGCCCGTTGGGGCTAAGGTGCATTGACCGGTTCCTCATCGGGCCTGCGCCGGTACTCCAGCTGGCCGACATCGATGTAACCGGCGGCGAACCCTGCCTGGCAGTAGCAGAGGTAGAAGTGCCATGCCCGTTGGAACTCCGTCCCGAAACCCAGTTCACCGACGGTGCCGGTGGCCACGGCCGCCAGGAAAGCGTCATCCCACAATCTCAGGGTCTTCGCGTAGTCCGGGCCGAAGTTCCGCTGCATCCCGGGGCGCAGTCCGGCACGCAGAGCGGATTCGTGGAGGGCCCGCACGCTGGGTATGAGTCCACCCGGGAAGATGTAGGTCGTGATCCATGTCGCCGCGTCAGCGGTGAGGAGCATCCTCCGGTGGTCCATGTGGATCGCCTGGATGACTGCGCGTCCACCCGGAGCCAGCCGGTCGTGGACGGTTCGCATGTACTCGTCCCAGTATTCCGCACCGACTGCTTCAATCATCTCCACCGACACGACTGCGTCATAGGAGCCGGTGAGCTGGCGGTAGTCCATGATCTCGATGCTGACGCTTTCCTGGAGGCCCTCCGCTGCGATCCGCTTCCTGGCCAGATCAGCCTGCTCACGGGACAGGGTCACCGAATGTACCGTCGCCCCACGCCGTGCGGCGTGGAGTGCCAGGTCGCCCCATCCCGTCCCGATCTCCAGTACACGGGACCCTTCATCGACGCCTGCCCGGTCAAGCATGCGCCGGATTTTGGTGTCCTGTGCTTCGGCGAGTGTGGACGTCTTACCGGATTCGTCGAAGAGGGCCGCGGAGTAGTTCAGCCCGGGGTCGAGGAAAGTGCCGAAGAAGTCATTGGAAAGGTCATAGTGGGCACTGACATTCCGCTTCGCGCCGTCGATGGTGTTCGTCTGTGAGATCGGACGCCGCGACCGGTACAGCCTCCGGAAGGACTGCATCCACGGTGGGACCAGTGTGGTGATCCTGCGGCAGAGCTTTGTCAGCGTCCCGCTGAGGGTGGGGGGCCTCCCAGTCGCCGGCGACGTAGGACTCGCCGAGACCTATCAGCCCCCGGACCCCCAGACGGGCGTAGAAAACACCCGGACGCACCAGGATCACGTCGGCTCGTAGTTCCGAGGTTCCGGGCGCGGGCTGCTGGGTGTGTTGGACCTCGACCACTGAGATGCCGGCGAGAACTGCGGCACGCTGCACGACCCAGCGGGCGACCAGGGCGGCGGCGCGCGCGTGGATGCCGGTAGGTAGCTCACCGTGGAGGGCGGTTCGGCCGTCGCCACCTGAAAGGTCCTGGAGGTTGTTCTGCATCACCTCGAGAATAGTGAACATGGAGAATTCCCGCCGAGCGTGCAGCGGCTCCGGGCCCGGGGGGCCTACTGCGGTCCCAGTGAACCTTCTGTACGAAGTCGGGAGGAATCAACGTCGGCACCGGGTCCGTGCAGTGAGTGTTTCCCCAGGGAGCCCGGCCCGCCGGGCCACCAGATCCGGTCACCGAGCAGGTGAGTCAACGCCGGTACCAGGAACGATCGAACCAGGAAGGTGTCGATCAGCACTCCCAGGGAGATGATGACGGCGAGCTGTACCAGGAACTGGATCTGTATGACCAGCAGTGCCGCAAACGTGGCGGCAAGTACGATACCGGCACTGGTGATCACACCACCGGTACTGACAAGTCCCCGGCTTACACCGGTCGACGTCCCGTGAACCACGGACTCCTCACGCACCCGGGTTATCAGGAAAATGTTGTAGTCGATCGCCAACGCCACCAGGAACACGAAGGCGTACAAGGGCACGGACGGATCCGAGCCACTGAAGCCGACGAGCGTGAAGATCACTGCGCTGATACCCAGCGCAGTTCCGAAACTCAGTACCGTCGTCGCCAGCAGTACCAACGGAGCCACCACGGCGCGCAGCAGCAGTGCAAGCATCACGGTAATGACCAGCAGGACGATCGGGATGATCACGGTGCGGTCGGCGACCGAGGTTTCTTTGGTGTCCAGTTCAGTGGCGGTCGTTCCGCCGACCATGGCGCCGAGACCACCTACGTCATCCCGAATCTCCTTGACGGTGTTCTCCGCCGCATCAGAGTACGGGGAATCGGTGAGTGTCACCTCCAGAAGTACATCGCCGTTCACCACCGGAGCGACGTCCCCTGAGGAGCTGGAGACGGACTGCACACCGCTGAGTGCCTCGACGGTGTCCCGGACCTCGCCGCTGTTCTCTTCGGGGACCAGGACATACGTTGGAGCGCCTGCACCTGCCGGGAAGTGACGGTCGAGGGCTGACTGCCCGTCCCTGGCATCACTTTGCCCTAGGACGTAGTCACTGGTGGGGACGCCGTCGGCATCCAGGGTGAGCAGTCCCGCACAGCCGGCGATGAGCAGCAGCCCCGTGCCGGTAGCAATCCGTCGGGGAGCACGTCGGACCAACTCAGCAATGCGTTCCCACAGTCCGTTCCGAGTCTTCACTGCGGCGCCCGGTTGTCCTTCATCCGGTGGTGTCGCATCTGTTGTCGTCACAGGTGGACCGGGAACCCTCGGCCAGAAGACGCGTCTCCCGGCCAGGGCGAGCACGGCGGGAAGAAACGTCAGCGAGGTAAAGAAGGCAGCGGCGATTCCGACAGCTGCCACCGGCCCGAGCCCGGCATTCGATGCCAGGTCAGACAGGAGCAGGCAGAGTAGCCCGGCGATCACGGTCGCCGCAGAGGCCAGTACCGGCTGCCAGGTCCCCCGCAGCGCCGCCGAGGTCGCGGACCAGGTGCTGGAGTGGCGAGCGAGTTCCTCCCGGTACCGCGCGGTGTAGAGCAGTCCGTAGTCTGTCGCTGCTCCGATGACCAGGATAAACAGGATCCCCTGTATCTGACCGTTGATCATCACAGCACCGGATCTGGCGAGCGCCACATTGACCAACACCGCAGCGCACAAGGCCACCATGGAGCTGAGCAGGACGATCAGCGGAAGAAACGGTGAACGGTACACCAGTACGAGGACGACCAACACTGCAGCGACGGCAACCAGCAGGAGTAGGCCGTCGATTCCACCGAAAGCCGCCGACAGATCCGCACTGAACCCCGCAGGGCCGGTGACCAGGGCCTGCAGTTTCACCGGCAATTCCAACTCCAGTGTTTCCTGGAGGGCATCAACGGTATCCGCCGGTTTCGCATTCTCTGGCGGCACCACGATGATCTGTACTGCTTCCCCATCCTCGGACGGCAGCGGAGGACTGGCCTCGGTCGCCGCCTCGCCTCCCCTGTCGCCAGCGCCGACAGTACTGTCCACAGCGGCAGAGAGTCGGTCGGGAAGGTCGCTCAGTGACGCCGGGTCCACCTGCTCCCCGTCAGTTTCTGCGGTGACAACCACGATCGCCGGGGCCGCCCCTGAATCCTGGAAGTCCTCCAGGCGGTCGCCGACCTTCGTTGATTCCGCGGACTCCGGGAGGAATGAGGACTGGTCGTTGGTGGCCACCTCGCTGATCTCACCGAATTTCGGCCCGCCTACGGCGGCGACCCCCAGCCACATCAGGATCAGTAACGCAGCGAGTGCCCGCCGCCGGAAGGCGCGGGAACGGCGGGGCGGAGCGTCCTGCATGATGTACCCGCTTCAGTAGGCATCAAGGTCCACCCAAGATTGTCACAGTTCTTGTCCGCGCCGGGTGTTTTGACCCGGCTCGCTCACCTGCCGATGCCGATGGGCGGGAAACGACCTGGTCGTTGCTGGTCGTTGCCGGTTGTTGCTGGCTATTGAACGTGGGGGGAGGTCTACCGCAGGAACGACGCGAGCTGAACCTTGTCACCGTTGAAGGTGTTCTTGTCGACTGGGCCGTTGATGCCCGGGACCTGACCTTCGCTGCTGTACTGGTGGATCGTGGCGAACTTCCAGCCGCCGGGGACATCCGGGGTGTCGGTGCCGTAATGGGCCAGCCACAGCGGATGGTTGGCGAACTCCGTGGTGTCTGCCATGGCATCGCGCCAGAAGGTCGGGGAGGTGTAGATCATGGCGTCCCGTCCGGTGCGCATCTTGACCACGGACACGTACTCGCGGACCCAGTCCTGCAGCTCCTTGGGGCTCAGTCCGCCGGATTCCTCCAGGTCGAGGACCGGGGGCAGCGTGGGGAAGTGGCTGACGATGGAGGTGTTCGCGAAGAAGTTCGCCTGAGCTGCCGCATCGCCGGGGGCCGAGCTGGGCTGGGCGTAGTGGTAGGAGCCGACGGCCATGCCGACGTACTTCGGGACGTTCGAGTCGGCGAGGTAGGTCGGGTTGACGTAGTTGGTGCCTTCGGTCGCCTTGACGTAGGTGAAGCTCTCCCCGGACAGGGATGTCTCTACCCAGCGGATGGGCCTCAACCTTGTTCGGGTCGCTGACCAGGGCGACGAGGGCGCGGTACCCACGATCCACGCCGGGACCGTCCCTGAGAAGGTCAGCGGGAAGTACTGGGCGACTACCGCTTCGTATTCTTCTGCGTCCGTTGCTGCTGCTTGGCCACGCCCCAGCCGATGGCGCGGACGGCCATGAGGTGCGGAATGCGGGTGAAGCGTTTCGAGTACCAGTTGAACGCCGCGAAAGCGTCCGGCGTGACGACCACCCGACGCGCCTCGATGCCCTTCACGGCGCGGCGGGCGATGGTCGCAGCGTCCAACCAGGTGTTGTTGAGCAGCCACCGGGCGAGATCGTCGGCGGATTCGTCGTCGCCGGTCAGGGAGGACGCCAGGCCTGACTTGAAGAACTGTGGGCAGATGACCGAGACGCTGATCTTGCGGTGACGCAGCTCGGCATCCAGGGTCTCGCCGAGCGCGACGGTCGCGGCCTTGGTGGTGTTGTAGGTGGCCATCGACGGGGCGTGGACCAGGCCCGCCAGCGAGGCGGTCAGGGAGATCCGACCACCCTTCGCGATCTTCGGCGACAGGGCGCGCACACCGCGCACCGAGCCCAGCAGGTTGATGTCCAGGGCCCGCTGCCAGGTCTCCAGGGAGGTCGAATCCACCGAGCCTCCGACGGCGATGCCGGCGTTGCTGATGAGGACGTCGAGCTCGTCGATGTCCTCGGCGACGGCATTCCAGTCATCCTCACTGGTGACCTCGAGGGCGCGGTAGGACCAGTCGCCGCTGAGCTGGTCGAGCTGGTTGAGGGAGTCAGGTGCGGACGCATGGATGTCGGTGAGGATCACCCGGTCACCGTTGTCGAGGAACTGCTTGGCGAGCTCCAGACCCAGCCCGGAGGCTGCGCCGGTGACGAGGACGAGACGGGGACCATTCTTCTTCGGGAACATGGGGTTCAGCTTAAGTGGGAGCGGGCGATGCCGAGGCTGAATTCGCCGTGCCGATTCCTGTTCCCGTGTCGGGCCTCTCCTGCGTCAAGTCCTCTTCACGAGTTGTCTGCACAAGTCCTCTTCGCGGGCCACCTGGAGGGAAGCGGTCGGAGCCTCCAATCGGGGGCCGCTGGCATTGCCAATGGTCGTCTGGTCAGTGTAAACGGCCGGGATCCGGGTGATTTCTGGCCATCTACACTGACCAAGAGGACATTTACGATGCCACTTCCTCGGGCGGCCTGGACGACTAGGACAGAGAGGGCCGGGCAGAGGGGGCAGGCAGAGGGGGCAGGCAGAGGGCAGGCAGGTTCGGGGCGACGCCGAGACTCAGGGAGGGCATCAGGGATGCCAAGGAGCAGGAGATCAGGGGACAGTCAGGGTGATCCCCGATTGCCCAGGGGGTCACAGACCCATAGGCTGGAATATGACCAGGGGAGTGAGGCCAACTCCCGACGACGACGGATCGGATGCGATGACTGGGAACCCGGAACCCAGATATCCCTCTAACGGGGGACGCGGACGGTGCCGTCACAGCTGAAGGATTGAGTCATGCACGCAACCCCGAACAACCAGAACACCCAGAATGCCCAGGGCAGCCAGAACACCGCGGTGAAGGACATCCCCGCCGCCCGCGCCGAGAACATGTCGAAGATCTACGGGGCCGGCGACACCAAGGTCGTCGCCCTGGACAACGTCACCGTGGAGTTCGCCCCCGGCGAGTTCACCGCCATCATGGGGCCGTCCGGCTCCGGCAAGTCCACGCTGATGCACTGCATGGCCGGCCTCGACACCCCTACCAACGGTGCCGCCTACCTGGGCACCACCGACATCTCCCAGCTCGGGGACAAGGCACTGACCAAGCTGCGCCGCGACCGGCTCGGCTTCATCTTCCAGTCCTTCAACCTGGTGCCCACACTCACCGCCGCGGAGAACATCACCCTGCCGATCGACGTCGCCGGCGACAAGGTCGACAAGGACTGGTTCGCCGAGATGACCGACCGGTTGGGGCTCACCGACCGCCTCGGTCACCGGCCCTCCGAACTCTCCGGCGGCCAGCAACAGCGCGTGGCATGCGCCCGCGCCCTGGTGGCGCGACCGGAGATCATCGTCGGCGACGAGCCGACCGGCAACCTGGACTCCAACTCCTCGGCCGAGGTGCTGGCCATCCTGCGCGCCGCCGTCGACCGTGACCACCAGACCGTCGTCATCGTCACCCACGACGCCAGGGCCGCCGCCTACGCCGACCGGGTGATCTTCCTCGCCGACGGTCAGGTCGTCAGCGAACTGCGCCAGCCGGATGTCGAGCAGATCCTGACCACCATGACCAGTATCGAAGGGTTGTAATCGCGATGTCTGCCCGATCACGAACCTCGTCCACATCCTCAACCTCATCCACGGCCACCATGCGACGTATCTCGCTGCGTGACCTGGCCGCCCATAAAGTACGACTGCTGCTGACGGTGTTGGCGGTGGTGCTCGGCACGGCCTTCATCGCCGGCTCGCTGATGTTCACCGCGTCACTGCAGAAGACCTTCGACACTCTCACCGAGTCCACCACCAAAGGCATCGATGCCGTGGTGACCGCGGACAACCCCAGGTCGCCGTTGCCGCTGGAACTCGGCGCACAACTGGCCGAGAATCCGGAGGTCGGCTCGCTGAACAACGCCAGCGAGACCCAGGTCGTCGTCGCGGCGGCGTCCGAGGGTACCGGTACCGGCAACGGTTCCGACGGTGGCGACAGCGCCGCCGACGCCGCCGACGCCGCCAACTTCGAGACCCTCCAGACCGGCGGTGCCCCCGCCTTCGTCATGTCCTGGTACCCGGAGGACGAAGTCGTCGGCCCCGCGTGGAGCATCGCCGACGGCCAGGCGCCCACCGGCCCGGACGAGGTCGTGGTCAACAGCTCCGCCGCGGAGAGTCACGACCTGTCCGTCGGCGATGACCTGGTTGTCGTCGACCCGACCGGACGCACCAACGTCACCATCTCCGGTGTCTACGACATCGACATCGACGGTGGCGGATTCGTCGGCCTGGCGATGGAGGAGCCGTCCTACCTCGAGACCTTCACCGACGGTGAGACGACGTCGATGTTCTCCCTCGAAGCGGCCGACGGCGTCAGCGAGGAGGAACTCACCACGTCGCTGGAGGCGCAGCTGCGCGACCTGTCGGCGGCCGGAGTCGTCGACCCCGGCAGCTACCAGGTGCAGACCGGCGCGGAGCATGGCGAGGAACAGACCGCGATGATCGACGAGGCCCTGAGCTTCGTCAACTACTTCCTCATCGCCTTCGGTCTGATCGCGCTGGTGGTGGGCACGTTCATCATCGCCAACACCTTCTCGATGATCGTCGCCCAGCGCACCCGTGAGTTCGCGCTGCTGCGGTCTCTCGGTGTGTCCTCCCGCCAGATCACCGGTTCGGTGGTGCTGGAGGCGATCGTCGTCGGCATCATCGGTTCCGCCCTCGGTGTGGCCGCCGGCTTCGGCCTGGCCCACGGCATCTTCGTGATCATCAACGCCACGGGTGCGGGTCTGCCCGCCGCCGGTGTGCTTGTCACGCCTGCCTCGCTGGCGATCCCGCTGGTGCTGGGCCTGATTGTCACGGTGATGTCGGCGTGGGCTCCGGCGCGCCGGGCGGGCGCGGTGCGTCCGGTGGAGGCGATGCGATCCGGTGACCTGGCGTCCACCTCCCTGCGGGGACGCACCATTGTCGGCGCGGTGCTGGCGGTGGCTGGTGTGGCCGCCGCACTGGCCGGAGTGTTCATCGACGCGGACACCGGGCCGCGCGCCTCCCTGGTCGGCGTTGGTGCGCTTGCGGTGATCATCGGTACATTTCTGTTCTCGCCGGCGCTGTCGCGTCCGGTGGTGCGAGGTATCGGTTCGGTGATCGGGCTGCCCTTCGGACCCGTCGGACGGTTGGCGTCCACCAATTCCGGACGCAACCCCCGACGCACCGCAACCACGGCCTTCGCCCTGACCCTCGGTGTGGCGCTGGTGGCGTGCATCGGCATGCTGGGTGCGTCGATGAAGGCCTCGCTGTCGGACATGATCGGTGAGACGGTCACCTCCGACTACATCCTGACCGGCCCGAACGGTGGCGGATTCCCGGTGCCGATGAGCGCGCTGGGCGACGTGCGGGACGCCGACGGTGTCGGTGAGGCCGCCGGGTACGGCTATGTGCCGGTGACGGTCGGCGAGATGCCGGACGGTCCGGACGCCCAGTACTCGGGCACCGGCGTGATCGACGGCGACCCGCAGGTCTCCGGCGGTGTCGAGGTGGTCGAGGGTGACCTGTCGCTGGACCGTCCCGGCGTGGTCGCCAACGCCGAGGTCGCCGAGGAGAAGGGCTGGTCGGTGGGCGAAACGTTGCCGATGAACGTCTACGTGCCGGACGCCCCCGCCCGCGAGGTCGGCCAGGTGGAGCTGCTCGGAACCTACGAGCCGCATGACCTGCTCGGCGACACCCTGGTGTCCTGGTCGGCGCTGGAGCCGATCGCGGCATCGATTGGTGCGGGCAACTCGATGAGCATATTCTCCATCTTCGTCGACGGGGACGGCTCGGTGTCGGAGCAGACGCTGCGGACCAACCTGGAGGCCGCCACCGAGGACTACATCGTGGTGCAGGTGCTGACCTCGGAGGAGTTCGCCGGGCAGCAGGCGGTGCTGATCGACCAGATGCTGAATGTGCTGTACGCACTGCTGGCCCTGGCGGTGATCGTGGCTGTGCTGGGCATCATCAACACCCTGGCGCTGAACGTGATCGAGCGTCGGCAGGAGATCGGTATGCTGCGTGCGGTCGGTACGCTCCGCGGGCAGGTCAGAGGCATGATCGTGCTGGAGGCGGTGCAGATCGCCCTGTACGGTGCGCTGGTCGGTGTGCTGCTGGGCCTGGGCTTGGGCTGGGCCTTCCTGAAGGTGATGTCCGGTGACGGGATCGAGACCACCGCGGTGCCGTGGGGCCTGGTCGCCGGGATGGTGGCCGGTAGCGCGGTCGTCGGCGTGGTCGCTGCAGCCGGCCCGGCGGTGAAGGCCGCCCGGACAAGACCGCTGGAGGCGATCGCGGAGTAGGGCGCGACCCCGTTCATCCATCACACCGCCGTCGATTTTCACATGATGAGACCTGCAGGTCAGGGGATTGCAGGCTATCGAAGGACATCGCCGGCGGTGTGATGGATTGCGTTGGTCGACTTTCTGGCCGATGGTTCCCGCCCCTGCGTCCGGAAGGGGGCCGTGGATCGGCATTTGTGGGGAAGTACGTGGCGGGGACTAGAATCGCCCGGTCAGGGTATCCATAATTGTGTTATGTAAGTGAACGGCAGTCACCCTGGTTGGTTCGTGAGCCGTTCG
The DNA here is from genome assembly GCF_052264515.1 of Candidatus Corynebacterium faecigallinarum. Lineage (NCBI taxonomy): Bacteria > Bacillati > Actinomycetota > Actinomycetes > Mycobacteriales > Corynebacteriaceae > Corynebacterium > Candidatus Corynebacterium faecigallinarum. The sequence goes on along the minus strand of NZ_JBQQOC010000039.1, from coordinate 2,311 downwards.
CTGACCGGAAAGAGAGCCTACCGTGGCTGGCACGTCCTCACCTTCCCCCTCACCAGCGCAGGAGCCGGCGAATTCGTCCGGCGCCGCGACTGCAACCGTGGAGTCGCAGAAACCGCAGACACCGCTGCGCGAACTCACGCTCCGCGCCGTCATCCTCGGTGGCCTGATCACCCTGGTGTTCACCGCCGCCAACGTCTACCTGGGCCTCAAGGTCGGCCTCACCTTCGCCACCTCGATTCCCGCCGCGGTGATCTCCATGGCGGTGCTGCGAAAACTGAAGAATCACTCCATCACCGAGAACAACATCGTCCAGACCATCGCGTCGGCCGCAGGCACCCTCTCGGCGATCATCTTCGTGCTCCCCGGCCTGATCATGATCGGCTGGTGGACCGGTTTCCCGTACTGGACCACCATGCTGGTCTGCCTCATCGGTGGCGTGCTCGGTGTCATGTACTCCATCCCGCTGCGCCGCGCCCTGGTCACCAACACCGGCACCAGGGACGACCTGCCCTTCCCCGAGGGTGTCGCCGCCGCCGAGGTGCTCAAGGTCGGCGACGGTGACCCCAGCAACCGCGACAACCGCGACGGTCTCATCGCCATCATCGTCGGTGGCCTGGCGTCCGCGGGTATGTCCCTGCTCACCGCGCTGAAAGTCACCGCCGGCGAGCTCTCCGCCACCTTCAAGCTCGGCGCGGGCGGCGCCGCCGGCGGCACGATGGTCGGTTCCAGTCTGTCGCTGGCGCTGATCGGTGTCGGCCACCTCGTCGGCCCGATGGTCGGCATCGCCATGATCGTCGGCCTGGTCATCTCCTTCGGCGTCCTGTTGCCGGTGTTCACCAGCGGTGACATCACCAACGCCACCGGTGGGGACGCCCTCGCCGACCTGGTCAACACGACCTTCTCCGACGACGTCCGCTTCGTCGGTGCCGGTGCGATGGCCATCGCCGCGATCTGGACGCTGCTGAAGATCATCGGCCCGGTCGTCCGCGGCATCACCGCCTCGCTGGCCGCCTCCCGCGCCCGCAAGGAAGGACGCGAGATCGACATCACCGAGCGTGACATCCCGGTCAGCATCGTCGTGACCAGCGTCATTGTGCTGATGCTGCCGATCGGTTGGCTGCTGTGGGACTTCCTCTCCGACACCGGTGTCAGCCACCACACCGGCACGCTGATCACCTTCAGCATCCTGTTCGTCCTGCTCCTCGGCCTGGTCATCGCCGCGGTCTGCGGTTACATGGCCGGTCTGATCGGATCGTCCAACTCCCCGATCTCCGGCGTCGGTGTGATCGTGGTGCTGCTCGCCGCCCTGCTGATCAAGGTCGTCACCGGCAATGACGACGGCGGCGACCCGATGGCGCTGGTGGCCTACACCCTGTTCACCGCCGCGGTGGTGTTCGGTGTCGCCACGATCTCCAACGACAACCTGCAGGACCTGAAGACCGGCCAGCTGGTCGGCGCGACCCCGTGGAAGCAGCAGACCGCGCTGATCATCGGCGTCATCTTCGGTTCGCTGGTCATCCCGCCGATCCTGGGCCTGATGGCTGACGCCTTCGGTTTCGTCGGCGCCCCCGGTGCCGGGCCGGACGCCCTGGCCGCCCCGCAGGCAGGCCTGCTCTCGTCGGTCGCCGAGGGCATCTTCGGTGACTCCCTGGACTGGGGCCTCATCGGTCTCGGCGCATTGATCGGCGTGGGCATCATCGTGGTGGATGAGGTGGTGCGTCGTCGTACCTCCGGCCACTTCGCTCTGCCGCCGTTGGCCGTCGGCATGGGCATGTACCTGCCGATCTCCCTGACACTGATCATCCCCGTCGGTGCCTTCGCCGGCTGGTTCTACAACCGTTGGGCGGACAAGCGCGGCAACCCGGAGTCCGCGAAGCGCCTGGGTGTACTGGGTGCCACCGGCCTGATCGTCGGCGAGAGCCTCTTCGGGGTGCTCAACGCTGGAATTATCGCTGGTACCGGGGATTCTGATGCGCTCGGCATCATGCCGGACGGCTGGGCCGGTGCCTCGCAGTGGCTCGGCGCGCTTGTCTTCGTCGGCATCATCCTGGGGCTGTACCGCTGGGTGCGGATGCGTGCGGTCCGGGCGGAGTCGGACGCTAAGACGGACGCTGAGACGGACGCCGCGTCCAGCGCCTGACGCTGACCTTCGCGTCTGGCATCGGATGCGACTGCCCCGGAGCGGGGACCCCTGGGTGTCGTGTATTTGCTGGTCAGCTGATCAGAAAGAACGCATGATCGATAATTGAGGTTGGTTGAGTCCCCTAGCGTGGTGTCAATTCCCCCGGCAGGTTCACCGTCTCCTTGCACA
>NZ_JBQQOC010000038.1:0-14133 GCF_052264515.1 Candidatus Corynebacterium faecigallinarum | reverse complement strand
ATGATTCACTCCGGGCAGCTGCAGGACCGGATCAATGCACTCTGAATCACGAAGAGCTCCGTAACCCTGGCGCACCACACGGAAATGGCTCGATGCCCGGCCGACCGACATCGGGAGATTCCGCCGCTGGCGACGGACAGTGTTCGACGGCGATCTGGACGCAGGTCTGATCTCCCGGGAGGATGAGAACATGAACACCCTGGCCAATGAGCTGAAGTAGCCGGCGTGTCTGGGGTTGGTGCACGGATACGGATCCACTGTCGGTGCCTCGGCCATACCCGTCAACAGCCAGTGCCAGCAGCACTTTGTCACCGTGACCTCAGTCACGTCACAGCATCATCTGGGTGAAGTCCGTAAACTCGGCACCCGGGTTACCTCAGCTGCAGCGTTCACGCCCACCGCCCCCGCGACGTTGTCGGAACTGAAGGCATGTTGAACGACCATGAACGGCCCATGAAAGACTCAGCACCGAATGGGGCGCCGAGAGCAGGAGGTACGAGAGTATCATCGGCACCGACCGCGAAAACAACCGCGACTCCGCGAGCCCTGCGGGCAACACCGCGGACAACACCGCCGACAACACCACAGGCGATAATGCAGCCGGCACAGCCACCGGCGCAGCGGACACCACGTCCCCGTCGGCGCCCACGACCGGCAGTGATGCCGCCACCACCCGCCCGGACAACGCCAACGACGTCGAGTCCGTCGTGGAACGCGCACTGCACCGCGCCGACGACTGGCTGAAGATCGAGGAAACCAGCCGCTCCACCCGCCAACTCGCCGACATGGTCCATGAACCCAGCGGCGTGGAGTTCACCTTCAGTTTCGTCGACCGTGTCGCCCGCCCCGAGGACAACCGCGTCGCTGCCGAGGAGTTCGCCAAGATCGCCCACCCGGTCAAGCGCAAGGCCCCCGTCCCCGGCTTCCTCGGCATCGTCGACCGACTTCTGGTCACCGCCGGATCCATCGCCGCCCCACTGCTTCCGCAGGTGGTCATGCCGATCGCCCGTGCGTACCTCCGCACCGTCGTCGGCCACCTCGTCCTCGATGCCGAAAGCGGCACCATGGACACCATGCTGGAATCGGCGAAGGACGACGGCTTCCAGCTCAACATCAACCTGCTCGGCGAAGCCGTCCTGGGTGAGGAGGAGGCGGTACGCCGCCGTGACGACCTCATCGAGCTGCTGCGCAATCCCAAGGTCGACTACATCAGCGTCAAGGCGTCCGCCGTGGTCTCCCAGCTCAACCACTGGGACCTCGACGGTCCCGAAGGGTCGGTCGAACGGCTCAAGGACCGGCTGCGGCCGCTGTATCGCGAGGCTCTGAAACGCTCCCCGCACCCGTTCATCAACATGGACATGGAGGAGTACAAGGACCTCGACCTCACGCTCCGGATCTTCACCGAGCTGCTCGGTGAGGAAGAGTTCCTCGAGCTCGAGGGAGGCATCGTCCTGCAGGCCTACCTGCCGGACTCCTTCGACGCCCTGCACCACCTCGCCGACTTCGCTCGTCGACGCCGCGAAAAGGGCGGCGCGAAGATCAAGGTCCGCCTGGTCAAGGGCGCGAACCTGTCGATGGAGCGCGTCGACTCCGAGATACACGACTGGCCCCAGGCCCCGTACCTCACCAAGGCCGAGGTCGACGCCAACTTCCTCCGCCTGCTGGACTGGGCTCTGGTTCCCGAGATCGCCGAGAACCTGCGCATCGGCGTGGCGACTCACAATGTCTTCCACATGGCCCTGGCCCACGAACTGTCCGTGGAACGCGGGGTGGAGGATCAGATCGACGCCGAGATGCTGCAGGGCATGGCCCCGGCGCAGGCCGCCGCGGTGCGCGACGTCGTCGGCGGGCTGATCCTCTACACACCGGTCGTCAAGAAGGAGAACTTCGACGTCGCCGTCAGCTACCTCGTGCGGCGTCTCGAGGAGAACGGTGCAAAACAGAACTTCCTCTACGCGATGTTCACCCCCGAGGACGACGAGGACACCGGCATCACCCCGATGGAGGGCCAGCGCAAACGCTTCCTCGCCGCCGTCCGCGACCGGTGGTCCACCGTCGCCGGGCCTCGACGTATCCAGGACCGTGCCCTGGAGTCGGAGGAGAAGATGGGCACCAGGTCCGCCGGCGTGCCCGGCAACTTCGTCAATGAGCCCGACAGTGACCCGGACATCCCGGCGAACCGCGAGTGGGCCAAGCGCATCGTCGACCCGTCCTCCGATCCCGGCCCCACGGTCAGCGAGCTGGTCACCGACCCGGCCACCGTCGACGCGTCCGTCGACCGTGCTCTGGGTGCCCATGAATCCTGGTCTGCGAAGACCGGCGCCGAACGCGCCGACGTCCTGGATCGCGTCGCCGACGCCCTCGCCGACAACCGGCACCGCCTGATCGCCGCGGCCGTCCACGAAGCCGGCAAGACCATCGCCGAAACCGACCCCGAAGTCTCTGAGGCCATCGACTTCTGCCGCTACTATGCAGAATCGGCGCGAGCTCTCGACCACCAGCGCGGGTCACGCTTCACCCCGTACCGCACCGTTGCGGTGATCCCCCCGTGGAACTTCCCCGTCGCTATCCCGGTCGGCGGTTGCATGGCGGCACTGGCCGCAGGTGCGTGTGTGATCATCAAACCCGCCCCTCAGACCCTCCGGATTGCCGAGGTCTTCGTGGACATATTCCGCGAAGCAGGGGTCACCGAGGACATGCTCCAGCTGGTCAACGCCGACGAGGGCGATGCCGGTAAGCGCCTGGTCTCCCATCCCGACATCGACTCGGTGATCCTCACCGGAGGGTCCGAGACCGCGAAGCTGTTCCGCTCCTGGGATCCGACGATGGTGATCAATGCCGAGACCTCCGGCAAGAACGCCATCATCGTCACCCCGGCCGCCGACCCGGATCTCGCGGTCTCCGATATCGTCGGATCCGCCTACGGTCACGCCGGACAGAAGTGTTCGGCCGCCTCGCTGATCATCACCGTCGGTTCGATGGGCACGTCAAAGCGATTCATCGGACAGCTCGTCGACGCCGTGAAGTCCCTGCGCGTCGGACACGGAAGCGATCTCGCCACCGACATGAACGGCATCATCGAACCTGCCGGGGACAAGCTGATGCGTGGGTTGACCAGGCTGGAACGTGGCGAGAAATGGCTGGTGGAGCCCACACCGCTCAACGGCTCCCCTGAGGAGGCCACCCGGTGGAGCCCCGGGCTGCGCGACAACGTGCAACCCGGTTCCTGGTTCCACACCCACGAGTGCTTCGGTCCGGTCGCCGGCATCATGCACGCCGAGTCCCTTGAGCAGGCCATCGAGTGGCAGAACTCCACCGGCTACGGGCTGACCGCCGGGCTGCACACCATCGACCGGGATGAGACCACCTTCTGGCGTGACCGCGTCGAGGCCGGCAACATCTACGTGGAGCGCGGGATCACCGGCGCGATCGTCCAGCGCCAGTCCTTCGGCGGCTGGAAGGGATCCTCGATCGGCAACGGGGCGAAGGCCGGCGGCCCGAACTATGTCGCCCAGCAGGGTGTGTGGAGCGAAGGTGACGCCGATGAGCTGCAGAGCGGCAGCGTGTCCACCGCGATCACCCAGATGCTGCGCGAGTTCCACGGACTGGCGCACCCCGTGCTGACCGCCGACGACCACCGATGGTTGCGGCGGGCCGCCGAATCCGACGCCAACGCCTGGGCCACGGAGTTCGGTATGGAGCACGACCGGACCGCGCTGGTCGTGGAGTCGAACGTGTTCCGCTACCGCCCGCTGCTTGAGCCGTTGCGGGTGCGCATCGGTGAGAACGCGAACCTGCGCGACCTTCTGCGCCTGTATCTCGGCGCGTCGGTCACCGGCACCGAACTCGACGTGTCCGCCACGCACGCGGTAGCCTCCACGATGGGGGAGTTGGGCAACCGGGTGCGGCCGGTCTCCGACCTGGACTTCGCCGAGGAGATCGAGGTGCAGTCCAGCGTGCGGGTGCGCACCCTCGGTGACGTCGACCCGGAGCTCTACGTCGGCGCTGCCCGCTCCGGCTCGGTGATCCTTGACCGTCCCGTCCTCCCGGACGGGCGCCGTGAGCTTCTGCCCATGCTCCTTGAGCAGGCAGTCACGACCACCGAGCACCGCTTCGGCTACATCCACGGGACGACGCCCTGATGTCCGGCTGACGTCCGGAACAGGAGGCGGCGGCCTGTGGTCGGTTCCTGGAGGTGCGTATAATCACCAGGATGTCAGTCATACCGTCCACGCCGCTGCGCGTCCGGCTGCGCAATGATTTCGAGGTCGTTGTCGCAGGACTCGAATCCATGCTCGCCCCTTATGGCGACCGGATTCGCGTTGTCTCGACCAAGGTGGGGCAGACCGGTGGCGAAACCGTCGATGTGACGCTCTACGACACTTTCGGGCTGTCGCAGACCGACAGCGAGGAGGTCGACAAGGTGGTCAACGACCCGACCTCGGGCAGGGTCGTGGTCTACACCTGGAACATGGGGGAAGAGTTGGTCGCCGCCTCGATGCAGAAGGGGTGCCGCGGCTATCTCGACAAGTCGATGGGTGCCCGGGAGTTGGTGGAGTGCCTGGAGGCGATCGGACGGGGCGCTGTCCTGGTGTCCGGCAGGGACGGTCTGCCGCTGGACCCCCGCGATACCTCCAGGGCCGTCGCCGGTTCGTGGCCGGGTCAGGACGCCGGCCTCACCGCCAGGGAGGCAGAGGTGGTCACATTGATCACACGGGGTTTCACCAATGAGGACATTGCCCGGAGAACGCACATCTCGATCAACACGCTCAAGTCGTACATCCGGTCCGCGTACCAGAAGATGGGCGTGGAGCGCCGTTCGCAGGCGGTTCGGTGGGGGATGGAGAACGGGGCAGGTACCGGACGGACGGAATTGCAACCGGCGACGGTGGAACGGTCACGGATCGGCACGGAGTAAGACCCGTCGGGGAGCGCCCCGCCGGGACGTACCACCCGCAGGGGTGTGGTGGGGCCGGTCGTGCAGTCGTAGAGTCTGATGTGATCAATACAATAGCGCTGACCCGTACCTATTCCCGACGACTCTGGAGAACAGAAGAACCATGGAACCAGACGCCCTCATTCTCGCCGCCGACTCAGCACCCACGCTCAGCTTCATCGGCTGGATCGTGATCGGTGGTCTCGCCGGTTGGATCGGTTCGAAGATCATGAAACGTGACGGTCAGATGGGCCTGTTGCTCAACATTGTCGTCGGTGTGATCGGTGGATTCCTGGGTGGTTGGCTTCTCACCCTTGTCGGCGTGGACGTCGCCGGCGGTGGATGGATCTTCAGCTTCCTGACCTGCCTGCTCGGCGCGGTCGTGCTGCTGTGGATCGTCGGCCTACTGACGAAGCGCAGGTAGCCGGTGGGCCAGTCCCCCGCCGGGGCCCGGGACCTGGCCGCGGCGGCCCTGTCGTTGCCCTCGGCGGCCAGCCCGGAACCGTCGGACATGCCCCGGACGCACATCGCACCGGGGCCGGGTCATGTCCAGGACCAGGAGGACTCCGTGCCATGAAGGAGCAGATCAAGATCTCGATGGCCTTCCTCGGCCTTCTGGTCGGCGCCGGGTTCGCCACCGGTCTCGAGGTGGTCCAGTACTTCGTGTCCTTCGGCGTCAACGGTCTGTGGGGCGCGCTGCTGGCCGGTGTGGTGATGATGGTCGTCGGTGCGGTCATCCTGCATCTCGGCAGCTACTTCCTCGCCGACGACCACAACAGTGTCTTCCGAGGCATCTCCCGCCCCGTCGTCTCACGGTCGTTGGACGTGATCGTCACCCTGACACTGTTCTGCATCGGTTTCGTGATGCTCGCCGGTGCCGGATCCAATCTGGAGCAGCAGTTCGGGCTGCCGACCTGGATCGGTGCGTTGATCATGACGCTGCTGGTCATGGGCACAGGTTTGTTCGACGTGGACAAGGTCAGCGGCATCATCGGTGCGTTGACACCGTTGCTGATCGTCGCGGTGGTCATCGGGTTCGTCTACACCCTGTTCAACCTGCCGGAGGACCTCGGCGCCCTCGGCGACCTGGCGTCCGGGCAGGATTCCGTGGTGAGCCCCTGGTGGCTGTCCGCCCTGAACTACAACGGGCTGGCCCTGCTGCTGGGGGTGTCGATGTCCCTGGTGATCGGCGGCAACCACGCCAACATGCGCGACGCTGCCCGCGGAGGTGTGGCCGGTGGTGTGGTCTACACCGTGCTGCTGGTGCTGGCGGTCTTCACCCTGCTGATGAACATCGAGGTCGTCGCCGACGACGACGTGCCGATGCTCACCCTGTTCGACTCCATGCACCCGGTGATGGCCTACATCATGGTGTTCGTGATCTTCGCGATGATCTACAACACCGCGATCGGTATGTTCTACGCGCTCGGCACCCGTGTGACCTCGTCTAGGCCGGGCTGGTACGTGCCGGTGTTCCTCGGTCTGTGCGCAGCCGGGTACGGGGTGAGCTTCGTCGGCTTCGACACCCTGATGACCTATGTCTACCCGGTGCTGGGGTACCTGGGTCTGGCGATGGTGGTGCTTTTGGTTGGTTGGTGGATCTTGTCCCGTACGCGTCTCAGTGAGGAGTCCGAGACCCGCGACACAGTTCGTGATCTTGCTGAGAAGCGGGAGGACGGTGACGGCGATCTGAACGCCGAGGAGGAGGCTGCTTTGGACCGTGCCCTGGACGAGTCGGATGCGGACAACGACAAGCTCGAGGAACAGGTCGTCCAGGAAGCCACCGAACGCGACGGCGACCCACAGTAACGACGCCGGTCCGGAAGCGGATCCGGTCTAGAAGGCGGGGGACAGTCCGGCGTCGGACTGGTCACTGATCCGGAAGAGGTGGTCGTTGCAGAACTCACCGACCCCCCACTCAGCGAGCTCACGACCGTAACCGGAGCGTCCGACCCCACCGAAAGGCAGCGCGGCACCGGTCACCGAGGCCTCGTTGACGAAGGTCATACCGTCGTTGAGCTGGGCGGCGACCCGCCGGGCGGCCTCCACATCCGCACCCCACACCGAGCCGGACAGGCCGTAGTCGGAGTTGTTGGCGATCTCCACAGCCTCGTCGGTGTCCTTGGCGGAGTAGACGATGGCCACCGGGCCGAAAACCTCGTTGCAGCCGACGTCGGCGCTCGGGTCGACATCGGTGAGCAGCGCGGGCTGCATGAACGCACCCGGACGGTCCACGGCACCACCGCCGACACGGACGGTGGCCTCGCCGGCGTCGGCGGCGTCCTTGAGTCGCTGGACGATCTCGTCGCGGGCGTCGATCGACGACAACGGTCCGACGTCGGCGTCCGGGTCGTCCCACGCGCCGACGGTCAGCTCGCCGATGCGCTTCTCCAACCCGGAGACGACGTCGTCGTAGAAGTCCTCCAGGACGATCAGCCGCTTCGGCGCATTGCAGGCCTGACCGGTGTTGTACATGCGGATCTTCACGTACTGGTCGAGGACCCAGTCGAGGTTCTCGTTATCGATGATGATGAAGGGGTCGTTGCCGCCGAGCTCGAGCAGGGATTTCTTGTAGTTCTCGCCGGCGGTCTTCGCGACCGCGGCACCGGCGCCCTCGGAACCGGTCAGTGACACCCCGGCGATGCGGGGGTCTGCCACGAAGGCGTCCATCTGGGAGCCGGAGGCGTAGATGTTCTGGAAGACCCCCTGCGGCAGGCCGGCCTCGACGAGGATGTCCTGGCATGCCTGGGAGGACAGCGGGCAGATGGAGGCGTGCTTGAGCACGAGACTGTTTCCCAGCAGCAGGTTCGGGGCGGCCCAGCGGGCGACCTGGTAGTAGGGGAAGTTCCAGGGCATGATGCCCAGCAGCGGCCCGATCGGGTCCTTGCGCACGAACGTCCGCGTGGCGCCCTGCGCGGCGAGTTCCTTGTCGGCGAGCAGCTCATGGGCGTGCTCGGCATACCAGCGGTAGATGTCGGCGACGATGCCGATCTCGGCCTTCGCCCAGGACGTCAGCTTGCCCATCTCGCGGCCGATGTAGGACGCCAGCTCGTCGGCGCGTTCGGTGTAGAGGTCCGCGGCGCGGTTGAGCACGGCGGCGCGTTCCTCGATGGTGGTCTGCCGCCAGTTGTCGTACGCCGTGCTGGCGGTGTCCAGGATGGCGTCGCGGTCGTCGTCATTGATGCGGTTGAATGTCTCTTCGGTGTTTCCGGTGGACGGGTTTGCCAATGCGAAATTGCCCATACACCCCATTGTAACCGTGGTCCGAATCTCTCGCCACCATTTCCTTTTCCATATGCGTGGACACAGGAAATGGATTTACGGGTCAAATGTTCACGATCCACAACAGTGGAGGGCGCACAGTGAGCCATTGACCGTGTTACCGAAATTCGGCATTTCTCCGATACCGACGCCGGCCCCGACGCCACTGCCGTCCGCAGCGTTTTCAGCGTTCTCAGCGTCCGCAGCGTCCCTCATGAGGTCGACGACCATGTCGGCGAATCCTGCGGTCGACCCGGGCGTCGCCGCCCGGACAAGCTCGACACCGAGCGACCGCGCGGTGTCCCGGGCCTCCGTGTCGAGGTCCCAGAGGACCTCGACGTGGTCCGACACGAAGCCGACCGGGCAGAGGACCACGGGACGCGCGTTGCCGGACGCGGCCCTCGCCTCCAGGTGGTCACAGATGTCGGGATCGAGCCACGGGATCGAGGGCGGGCCGGACCGGGACTGCCACACCACGGTGGGCTCCGTGGTGGCCCCCGCCCCGGCAACGGCGTCAGCACCGAAGGAGCTGGCCTGGAGGATCAACCGCGCACTGTCGCGGACCTGCCTCGAGTAGAGCTGACCACCGACCCCGGGCGGACCTGCCTCGGCATCCGCACTGAGCGGTACGGAGTGGGCGGTGAAGATGAGTTCGGCGCCGTCGCGGTCAGCCGCAGTGGGAAGGGTGGCCCGTGCGGCATCCACCGCGTCGGCGAACTCGGTGATGAAGCGTGGATGGTCGTGGAACTGGCCCAGACGCGTCATCCGGGGCGGGACACTCCCCCGCTCGGTGACAGCTCGTCGGGCCCGTGCGATGTCCTCGTGGTACTGCCGGCACCCGGAGTACCCGCCCCAGGCGGACGTCGCGAACACAGCGGTGTTGCGGACCCCGTCCCGGGCCATGGCCTCGGCGGTGTCCTCGATGAACGGGTGCCAGTTCCGGTTGCCGAAGTACACCGGGATGTCCAGTCCCCGGCGTTCGAGTGCGCTGCGGATGGTGGTGATCATCTCGCGGTTCAGGTCGTTCAACGGGCTACGCCCGCCCAGGGCGAAGTAGTGTTCGCCGACCACCTCGAGCCTTTCCCTAGGGATACCGCGACCCCGGGTGACGTTCTCGAGGAAGGGGACGACGTCCTCCGATTTCTCCGGCCCGCCGAAGGACAGGAGCAGCAGCGAATCAAAGGACAGTTGTGTGTCGGTGCTCAAAGTGCGCAAGAACATCACGCTTTCATGGTGGATATACGCCCACTCAGGGACGCGGCTTGATAAGAGTCAGACTCGCGTCGATACTACATTAGCTAACCTCGTTAGCGATAATATTAGCGATTTACCTCGTCAGTTCAATGCCAGCTCGTGACGCAGCGCCTCCCGGACCGCGGTGAACCTGAAGCGGTGGTCGGCACGACCGAGCTTGTCGCAGAGAACATGCTGGTCCGCCAGGGCCAGCTCCTCGGCCCCTTCCCGACCGAGGAGCACCTGTGGTCCCAGGGTCGGCACCGGGAGAGCGAGCGGGACCCGCAGTGTCTGCAGGTCCGCGAGGACGGCGGCGAAGTCCGCCTGGGTGATCTCCTCCGGGGCCACCGCATTCACCGGCCCCGACATATCAGGGTCGACGACGGCGCGGTGGTAGATGTCCACCAGATCATCCACCGCCACCCAGGGGAAGTGCTGCTCCCCACTACCGAGCGGGCCGCCTCCGATGCGGGACGAGGCTCCCAGGAGTGTCAGCAGTGGTGAGCCTCCGGTCAGCACCAGACCGGTGCGGATGTTCGCTACCCGGAGACCGGCGTCGCGGGCCGGCTGACAGTCCTCCTCCCAGTCGGAGACGACCTCGGCGAGGAAGCCGGCGCCCGGTGCGGACTCTTCGGTGACTGCTTCCGGGCGGTCCGCCCCGTAGTAGCCGACGGCAGAGGCACAGATGAACGTCGTGAGACCGGGGGTCTCGGCGGCAAGCTCGGCGAGCCTGCGCGTCGGACCGACGCGGGACTCACACACAGCGTCACGGTGACTGTCGGTGAAACGTCCGGCGATGGGCGCACCGGCCAGGTGCACCACGGCGTCCACCCCGTCGAGGAGATCGGACGCCGGCGACTCCGGATCCCAGACCCGGCCACCCGGCCTCTCACTCCGCGACAGGGGAATCACGGTGTGCCCCGCGGTCTGCAGCATCGCCACCAGCTGGGTTCCGACGGTTCCACTGGGCCCGGTGACGGCGACGGTCAGCGGCGTACCGTCCCACTGCCGCATCTCCTCCAGTCGACGAAGGTCGGCGGTGAGCTGACGGTCACGGTAACTCGTGATCCTCGACAGCAGTGCATCCGGCGCATTGGTGGTGATGGTGTCGGTGACCGTGCAGGACAACTCGCCGTTCGGAGCGATCTCGTGCTGGTGGCGCCAGGTGACGAGGGTGTTCAGGGCCGTCCGCGGCGTGGACTCCAGGACGTCCGTGAACCTGCGTCCGTCCTCGAACTCCCCGGCCTGGTGCCGGGCACGCCAGGCGACGCCGCCCGGGAGCCGGAAGGTGGTGGTGCCGTCGCGGAGACTGTCCGCTTCACCGGTGACCGTCATCCTGGCGATACCGGGCGTCAGCCTGACCACGGCACCCGGGCGGGTGTGCCAGTCCCAGGCGGTGTCGGCGGAGACCGGGAGGTAGGTGTGGTGGAAGAATGGCTGCGGTCGCAGGAATGACATTCTTCCGATGCTACGAAAATTTCAGTCCGCGTGAATTTAAAACGGTTAATTCCGGACCGGTACTGTCACCGAAATAATGGCCCGATAGCCATATGTTCGCACCGTCATTCTTCCGGTGCAGTGCCGCGTCTAGTACACTGTTCACGCTGGACGGTGCCCCTACGTGACGAGATGACGATGCAGACCGACTACTGGTACGACGGGCGCGACCCCAACGTGGAGCTTCTCGAGGCCCTGCGTCGGTTCCGGGGCGCCGACCATGACATGCGTCAACGGATGTGCGGTCGGATGCGACTCAACTCCACCGACCTGGAGGCCATCCGGCTGATCTCCGCGGCCGAGCGCGCTGGGGCCGTCTTCACTGCTCGTGACCTGTCTTCGGCCCTGCAGATCTCGACGGCGGCGACCGCGAAGCTGCTCAACCGGCTCACCGGTTCCGGCCATGTCGTGCGCACCGGCCACCCCAGTGACCGGCGGTCGGTGACGTTGACGGTGACGGACCTCTCCCGGGACGAGATGTCCGATGCGCTAGGCCCGATGCACGACAGGATGATGCAGGTGGCCCGGCAGGTGTCTCCGTCCGCCCGGCGCGAGATCATCGACTTCCTGGACGCGATGGTCGATGTCTTCACCGAGGAGACCGAGGAGAGCGCAGACACGGACGAGCCGGAAAGTCATTTCCCGTAGACTAGCTAACCCGGTGAGCTATACGAAGCGTTGGTGATGACGAAGAACCAGCGTGGCAGTCTCGCCGGTGCGGTCTTTCACTCGGACCACGGCAGTGTCTACACGTCCGGGGCATTTCAGGACACCTGTCGCCGCCTGGGGCTGCGCCAGTCGATGGGCGCGATCGGTACCAGCGCGGACAACGCGCTGGCCGAGTCGTTCAATGCCGCACTCAAGCGCGAGGTCCTCCAGGACGCGAAGACCTTCACCAACCAGCTGGTGTGCCGTCGGGACGTGTTCCGGTGGTGTATCCGCTACAACACCGTCCGTCGGCATTCGTGGTGCGGGTATCTCACACCACAGGCGTTTGAGTCGCAGTCGTCCGGTAAGCTCCGACTCGTATCTTGACTACATCCCCGTGTCCACCATCAGGGGTTCGGGCCCCAGGGCCCCTACATGTTGTGCCACACCGATCCCGCCCCGCCGGCAGCTACGCACTCTGAATCACGAAGAGCCGGTTTTGATGTGTCCTCACTGCCGTGGTAGGCATGAGGCGTCCACACGGGTGCCCCACGAGGGGCTGAGACCGGACTGTGATCGTCCGGGACCGTCGAACCTGATCCGGTTGATACCGACGTAGGAAGTGAGGAGCGTAGCTGTGTCTACCCCGTCTGCCCCGTCCACCCCTGTCCAGCAGCACCCCGCGCACCGTTGCGGATGGATCGAAGACCACGGCATCCGGGTCCCGGTCACCGAGATCCACCAGGAGAACTCCCCGGACGGCGGCCCCAACCCGCCACTGCAGGTCTACCGGACCGCCGGGCCGGGCAGCGTCCCGGAAGAAGGCCTGGCCCCCTGGCGTGAAGAATGGATCCGGGCACGTGGAGACACCCGTATCGGGCGTTTCCGTGAACGACAGTTGATCGACGACGGCCGGGCCGCCGTCCGCCGTGGCGCACCGTCCCAGCAGTGGCAGGGACGACGTCCTGAACCCCGTCATGCTGAACCGGGCCGCACGGTGACGCAGATGCACTACGCGCGTCGGGGTGTCGTCACCCCGGAAATGCGGTTCGTGGCCCTGCGGGAGAACTGCGACGTGGAACTGGTGCGCAGCGAAGTCGCCGCCGGTCGCGCGATCATCCCGCTGAACATCAACCACCCGGAATCCGAGCCGATGATCATCGGTCGGGAGTTCCTGGTGAAGATCAACGCCAACATCGGAAACTCGGCGGTGACCAGCTCGATCAGTGAGGAGGTGTCGAAGCTGGAATGGGCCGCCACCTGGGGCGCCGACACACTGATGGACCTGTCCACCGGCAACGACATCCACACCACCCGGGAATGGATCATCCGCAATTCGCCCATCCCCATCGGCACCGTCCCGATCTACCAGGCACTGGAGAAGGTCGACGGCAACGCAGAGGCACTGACCTGGGATATCTACCGCGACACGGTGATCGAACAGTGCGAGCAGGGCGTGGACTACATGACCGTGCACGCCGGGGTCCTGCTGCGCTACATCCCGCTGACCGCCGACCGGGTCACCGGAATGGTGTCGCGCGGGGGATCGATCATGGCGGGCTGGTGCCTGGCGCACCACGAGGAGAACTTCCTCTACACACACTTCGACGAGCTCTGTGAGATCTTCGCCGCCTACGACGTCGCCTTCTCACTCGGCGACGGTCTGCGCCCCGGATCGATCGCGGACGCGAATGACGCCGCACAGTTCGCCGAACTCGACACCCTCGCCGAACTGACCCACAGGGCGTGGGAGTACGACGTGCAGGTCATGGTGGAGGGTCCCGGTCACATCCCGCTCCACCAGATCCGCGAGAACGTCGAACGTCAGCAGGAGCTGTGCGACGGGGCGCCGTTCTACACGCTCGGACCGCTGGTCACCGACATTGCGCCGGGATACGACCACATCACCTCGGCCATCGGGGCGGCCGAGATCGCCCGCCACGGTACCGCCATGCTCTGTTACGTCACCCCCAAGGAACACCTCGGCCTGCCGAACCGGGACGACGTGAAGACCGGTGTCATCACCTACAAGATCGCCGCACACGCCGCCGACGTGGCCAAGGGGCATCCAGGAGCCACAGCACGCGACGACGCCCTGTCCAAGGCCCGGTTCGAGTTCCGGTGGCGTGACCAGTTCGCCCTCGGGTTGGACCCGGTCACCGCGCAGGACTTCCACGACGAGACACTTCCCGCTGAACCGGCGAAGACGGCGCACTTCTGTTCGATGTGCGGGCCGAAGTTCTGTTCGATGCGTATCTCACAGGACATCCGGGACACCTACGGCAGTGCCGAGGCGCAGGCGGTGATTGCCGGGATGCAGCGCAAGAGCGAGGAATTCCTCGCCACCGGTGCGCAGGTGTACCTCCCGCACCCCACAGTGGGAGAGCACCTGACCGATCTTACTCGAAGTGAGACGTTTCTCAGCCATTCTGAGACTACTGAACAGCGGTAACGTCAGATATGCGGTGAACAGCCGCGCCGCTCCTTCTCACCTATTGTGAGACTTCCGTAATCTTCAGACGGAGGAGTGTGTCCAATTCTGCGCAGGTGGCCTTCCT
>NZ_JBQQOC010000037.1:0-14869 GCF_052264515.1 Candidatus Corynebacterium faecigallinarum | reverse complement strand
GTACACTTCGTACCTCTCAGGGCATCCCGGCTCAATGGCAGTCGCCTCGAGGGCCGCGATTGAGAACGTGAGCTGGGTGTCGAGGCATCTTTCCGAGCTGATCTTGGTGCTGGAAGACCAGGAGCAGTACGCCGTGGACTCATTCACCGGCGATATACGGCTCGTCGGGAGCCCGGAAGTGGGCATAGCCTGGATGCTCCCAAACCGGACCGAGGTTCCGGTCCTTGATCTCGCTTACTTACCTCCCATCGCAGCAGTAGAGGTAACGACACCATTGCCGGCACTCACGAAAATGTTCGCCGGAAGCGACGGCGGCATCATTGCGGCGGCACATTCCTGGTCCACTGCGGCGACCCGGATGCAGCAGGCGTCGGATACCCTCCGACGAGCAGCGGCCATGTTGTCGCATACGACAGAGGGGACATCGTTCGAGTTCGCCACGCAGTCGATCCATGACGTGTCGACACAATGCGCGACGGTGGCCGTGAATGCTCAGGCGATGTCTGTCTCCATGAACCAGCTACCGCCGATCCGAGCTGCTGCACACGCCCAGTTGGTTGCCTTGGAAGCGAAGATGGCTGCAGAGGCAACTGCTGCCGGAGCCGCAACCGGAGGGACAGGTGCCGCTGCGGTCGCGGCGCAGTCGCAGGCCGAGGTCGTGACTTTCGTGTCTACCTACCTGCAGCCGGCACTTGATACAGCGAGACCGACAGTGGCGAACCTGTCGGCGCCGGTGGTCGGTCACACCGGGGGTGGGACAGGAGTTGTCGGTGCAACGAACACCATGCCGATGGGGGAGGTGGTGACCCAGGTTGCAGGTGGAGCAACCGCGCCCGGGCCCGGAGCGACAACTGGCCAGGCTGTCAGTCAGGCGACGACCCCCACTGGTGGAGCGGCGGCACCGGCAGGCACGGGAACTCCAGTCGGCGCTGCTCCGACTCCGGGGCGCATGTCGCCGACCGGTGGGGCGCCGACGACAGGAGTAGCGCCGGCAGGCGTCGGTAGAGCGGCATCTCCTGGAACTACTGGACCAGCAGGAACGACAGGTGCACCGACTGCTCCTGGTGTCACGACTGGACCAGGAGTCGGCGCTCGCGGCGGAGTGGCGACGACCCCGCCGGGCGGATCAATCACAGCCCCACGTGGAGCCCCAGGTGTGTCGCTGGGGCCTGGAGCTGGTGCTGGTGGTGGTGCCGGGGGAGCTGGCCGAGTCGTCCAACCACTGTTGCCGAAGTCTTTCCCGATCACCGGCGGTCCCGTCGCGCCCGGCGGGCCCGGAGGTGCCGGTAACGCCGGTGGCAACGGATCAGGCAACACCGGGGCACGAGGAACCGCAGCCATGGGCCCGATGATGGGCGGCGCTGGCCGCGGCACCGGGGCAGGAACGGCTGCAGCCGGCGGGGCAAGACAATCCGGCAAATTGGGCAACGGCACTGGCATCGGGTCCCGGTCGGGATCTGGCTTCGCCGGAGTGCGTGAATACTTCACCCGGCAGTTCCTGGGGAAGAAGCCCCAGACGGTGAAGAAGACCATCCGCTGACACTCCTGACACCCCTGACACACAGAGAACCCCTCGTCCCGGCCTTGGAAAAGGCTGGGGCGAGGGGTTCTCGTCGCTGTGCGTCAGTGCGTCTCTGCGTCAGCGTGTCAGTGGTGCAGAGTCCACCAACGACACGGAGCTGAGTGACTACTCATCGTCGACCGAGTCGTTGTCCGACACGATCTCCAGTTGGTCGGCGACCTGCTCCAGCAGCCAGGCGTTCGACAGCGACGACGGGATGTTCAGCGCGGCCATGATGGCCTTGTCGTCCTCGACAACCGCACCGGACTCTACTTGCGGCAGGTTCGAGTAGCCCGGGATCGCCCGGATCTGGTCCATGCCCTCGGAGGCGTACATGCCCATGAAGTCGGCGGCCAGATCAGAGACGTTCTCGTAGGAGATCATCGCGCGGCCAGCCTCGACCTTCACCGAACCGTCGGTGAACGCCTCCGGCAGGGTCATGCCCAGGCGCGAGTAGAAGTCATTGGCGATGTTCTCGCCGTCTGCGATGACACCGAACTGGCCACCACGGTCCTGCACGGTCAGCGCGGTCTTGCCCTCCAGGCCAGGGAACTCCTCGCGGGCGTCGGCGAAGGCCTGCTCATCAGCGTCGATGACCTCCTGCGCCTTGTCCTCCAGGCCGTAGATCTGGCCTAGCGCCTCCAACTGCGGAACCCAGTCGGCGCTCTGGTCGATGCCCGGCAGCACGGAGGTGACGTCCTTCAGTGCGTCGTAGGCCTCCTCCGGGATGCGGTACAGGTCACCGACGATCAGGTCGGGGTCCTCGGCGGCGATCTCCTCCAGCGGGACGGCCTGATCCGACAGCGGGATCCGGGTGACGCCCTCGAGCTGGTCATTCTTCCAGTCGGCGTTGGCATCGTCCGGACGCTCCACGATGGCGTCCGGGCTGATGCCGAGGGCCAGCAGGTTGTCGACGGCGGTACCGATGGCGACGACCTTCTCCGGGTTCGTCGGGTAGGTGTCCTCGCCCCAGACGTGCTCGATGGTGACCTCAGAGGCCTCGGCACCGGTGCTGGCGTCGGTGGAGGAGTTGTTCGAGGTGTCCGAGTCATCGGAGGAGCAGCCGGCGAGAATCAGGCTGCCGACGACGAGAGTGGCGACGAGGGAGGTGCGAGAGCGAAGCTTCACGGGAAAGACGGTCCTTTGCGGGAGATCAGATGGTGAGGGAAAGGTCTTATCTGGTGAGCCTTGACTTCGTTATGGGTGTCATGGCCATAGTCGAACGTACTACCGTTGTTACAAGCTTGACAAGGGCTGAGTGGAAGCTGGTGCTGGAATCATCAGCCCCGTTTGCGCTGACCTGTGCGTCTTAGAGCCGATGACGTCCCTGCGGATTGAATCCATCTGCCGGGCTCGACGATGCCGCCGATGACGGAGTGCGATAGGACGCTGAGGTGGTCGGGGAGGGCGACGCTGTCGACGACGTGGACGCTGCGGAGATGCGGTGGATTGCGGCAGGGTAGTTGCCGAACGATGACTGGCCCGGCGTGGCGGTGGTGGCCGCAGGACGCACGTTGTTGTGGGGTGCGGTCGGGGCGACCGGAGGGGCGGCCGAGATCTTCTTCCACCGGGACACGGTGTCGCGCAGTTCGCCGTAGGCGTAGTCGTCGGTGGCCCGCTTCAACCCGACGTGGATGTCGCCGAGGCAGCGGCGTCGCTGCTCGGCGGGCAGCGTGTCGATCCACTGGAAGACCTCGACGGCGGCGTCGGCGAACCTCGCGTGCCGCTCCTTGGCGGCGGTCAGCCACAGGGTGCATTCCAGGCCGGACGGGCCGACCGAGCCGTAGGCCGTCGTCGGCAGAGTGGAAGCCGAAGGTGCGGCGGTCTGAGGGGCGGAGGTCGGCGGGTTGGACGTAGACGGGCGGTAGGTCGATGGGCTTGATGCCGGCGTGGTGGACGTAGACGGCGGGTAGGTCGAGGGGCTGGACGCCGAAGGGGCGGAGGTAGACGGCCGGTAGGACGACTGGCTGGTTGCCGAGCGCGTGGAGGTCACCGGGGTGGAAGTGGTCGGACGGGCGGGTGCCGCGGTGGTCGGCCGTGCCGATGTCGTGGGGGTGGCCGACTCCGCAGGACGGGATGTGGGGCGTGCCGCAGGCGTGTACGTCGAGCTCGACGTTGCACTGGAGGCGGCAGCGGGGCGCGCTGAAGGCGTGGATGGTGCGCTCGATGTCGCACGAGACGTTGCGCTGGACGCTGCAGTCGGACGGGCCGATGCCGCCGATGTCGTCGACGACGCCGGCTTCATCGACGGCGCTGCAGTCTTCGCCGAAGCTGCCGTCGGTGAGATAGCCAGGGTCACCGTCACGGTGTCGTGGTTGATCGTCGGCTGGTAGATGTCCAGCAGGGTGCGGACGTGGGTGGCGGCATCATCCAACGTCGTGACCTGCAGCTGTCGGCCGTTGTCGAGGGTCAGCTCCCAGCCGGCGGAGGTCTTCTGCGCGTCGACATTGACGCTGTAGGTGACCGGATCGTTCACAGTTCCCCCGAAGCGTGACTGTGGGGTCACCCAGCCACCTCCTGTGTAGTTAAAGATGTCTCTATCGTTGGTGAGGTTACTACCGTTACAGCCCGCACGAGTGGTTTTCTCGCTAGGTTCACCCCTGATTTCTTCTTTCGGACGCCTCTTATCGGGGGCAGTGGTGGGAAATGCCCATGTTGGTCGGCCCCGCCGGTACGCTGACTGCTCATGCGAGTCATGTTGATCACCAACCCTTTCGCCACCTCCACCACGCAGGAAGGCCGCGACGCCCTCGCCCGCACCCTGTCCGAGCGCCACGAGGTGGACCTCCAGCCGACCACTCACCGTGGTCACGCCGGGGAGTTGGGCGTGCAGGCCGTCGCTGAAGGATTCGACGCCGTCGTCGTCCACGGTGGTGACGGCTCGGTCAACGAGCTGGTCAACGGCATGCTCGGCACACCGGAGCTGCAGGGCGGCACGGTGCGTCCTGCCGCCGCCGATCTGCCGGCGGTTGGTGTGGTCCCCGGCGGCAACGCCAACGTCTTCGCCCGTGCCCTCGGCGTCAACCGCAGGTCGGACGCCGCGGTCGGCCAGCTGCTCGCCGGGCTGGACGCCGGTCGCCGTCGTACGATCAGTCTGGGTCACACCCTGAACCGATGGTTCCTGTTCAACGCCGGCATGGGCATGGACGCCATCGTGGTGCGCAAGATCGACGAGGCCCGCCACAACGGCAAGCCGGTGACGAACCTGCGCTACGTCTCTGCTGCCGTGTCGTCCTTCCTCAGCAAGGCGGACCCCACGCCGAACTTCCGGGTGGAGGTCCCCACCGGTGAGGCGGTCGATGGTGCGCGCTTCGCCTTCGTCAGCAACACCGGCCCGTGGACCTACCTCGGTCCCCGTGCGATCGCCACGAACCCGGGAACCACCTTTGACAGCGGGCTGGGCCTGTTCGCCTCCACTTCGGTGTCCGCACTGCCGAACCTGGGCCTGGGCGCCCAGCTGCTGACCGGGTCGTCCAACCCGCGGGCCTCCCACCTCTACCGCGACGACGACGTCGAGTGGATCCGCTTCACCGCCGATGCCCCGGCGGACGTCCAGATGGACGGCGAGTACCTGGGCACCCACACCTCGCTCGAGTTCGGTTGCGTGAAGAACGTCATCGACGTGGTGGTGTAGAGCCCGGCGAAGAAGTCCCAGACCGCGCCCGGCCCGTCGTAGCGGGCGCCGTTGCTGTGGCCCCAGCGTCCGGTGGCGGTGGGGAAGGAGTGCCCGGACTTGTCCACGGCGATCAGCCGCACCGGCTCGGCACCCGGGGCGGTCGCCGGCCAGTCGGTGATCTCCGCGTCGCCGTCACGGACCGGTTCGGTCGCGTCGGACGCCCCGTTGCGCTCGGCGAACAAGTTCGCACTGTCCACCGCGGAGCGAACGAAGCCCCGGGAGATGGCCTCGCTGCCGTGCCCGAAGACCACCTCACCGCCGTTGATCGGGTTGATGGCGTCCTCGCGACCTTCGATGAAGATCATCGGGACCGGGGTGCGCGAGTCCTCGCAGGTGATGTTGTCGTCCACCGGCACGTTGGCGTTCACCACCGCCACCCCGGACACGAAGTCGGCGGCCTCGAACGCCAGACGTTGGACCATGTGCCCACCGCTGGAGAAGCCCATGGCGAAGGTCCGCCCGGTGTCGACCACCTCCGGCCCTAACTCTTCGCCGACGGCCGCGACGACCTGGCGCATGAAGCCGACATCGTCGAGGTTCTGCTCCTTGGCAGGCCACATCCCCGCCGCCCGACACTCGTTCCAGTTGTTGGCGTGGCCGTCGACGTAGGCGATCACGAATCCTTCGGTGTCGGCAAGTTCCTCCAGGTCGGGGCCGATCAGGCCGCGCACTCCGGCGGCGGAGTCGTTGGTGCCGTGCACGACCAGCATCACCGGCATGGGCTGACTGACTGCCCTGTCTGCACCGTCGGGAACGTACAGGTCCCAGGTGCGCGTCAGCCCGTCGACGGTGACGGAGTGGTACGGGTGCGACCGCGGTTCCGGGGCGTTGGTGGTCGTGCAGGACGCCGCGAGCATCCCGGCCGCCAGCACAGTGGCGGTGACCAGGAGCCGTGACATGGGCTGCTTCATGTGTTCCAGTGTGCACCAGTCGGTGGGAAGCAGGAAGATCCGTGTGGTCGGGACACGAATCGTCGAGGTCATTGGAACCGTCCCCGCACACCTGCTGGATTACCACTGTGATCGTCGAGAACATCTCTGCCCCTGTGACTCTGGTCCTGCACCACCCGCACTTCTTCTCTGCCGAGTACTGGAGGGGGTGGTCTGAGCTGTCCGGGTGCAACATCATCGCCTTTGATGCGCCGTTCCACGGGGATAACCGGGTCGACCAGAGTTACCAGGAGTTCGCTGCGGATACGGTGGCGCAGGCGAGGGAGCTGGTGGACACCCCGCTCGTTGTCGCCGGGGTGTCCCAGGGTGGGGTGATCGCCCAGGAGTCCTCCGGTCAGCCGGGCGTCGTCGGGATCGTCGGTATCAGCACCACCCGACGGGCTGCCGATGAGGAGGAGCGTGCGACGATGACCGGCCTGATCGACATCTGGGGAGCTGATAGTGGTCCGCAGCCCGTTGCGGAGAACGTTGCGGCGACCTCGGCCAACAGTCAGCAGCCCGCGTATCACGAGACAGTGGCTGCGGTGCTGGCCATGACAGGTGAGCAGGTGTCTCACACCATCCCGCTGCTGGAGGACCGACGTGGTGGGATCGAGCTGTCGACCCCGTGCCTGTTCATCCACGGGACCGCGGACCAGACCTACGCCTATGAAGACATGGTGTCGGTCGTTCCGTCGGAGCACTTCGTCGCTGTCGAGGACGGTAGTCACTCCATGACTAGGAACAGCCCGGAGTTTGTGGCTGCGGCGCTGCGGGAGTTCGCTCTGTCGCTGGTTTAGGTCATCGTTCCACTGGAGCCGCGGGACCGGCCAGCCATCGTACTCGGCCAGAATCTTAGCGGGCGGATCCGCGTCCGGATTCTCTGGGAGGACGAGTTCGATGACGACCCGAACGTGGACCCGACGACGCTGTCCTGCCGTCCTGATGAGTTAAAATTCGCACCCGGGTACCCGAAGACCTAACACCGTGGTGCGGGGTTCTGCCGGGAGTGCTACGTCGAACGCGACAGATCCACCAGGTCGAGTGCCTTGCGCACCGATCCCAGACACTCCGGATGCTTCAGCTCGCTGACCAGGGTCAGGAATCGGTGGGGCCCTTCTGCTCTTGGGCGTCGTCGGGCCCATGTGCGTTCAACTCCTGCAAGTGCCCGATAGCTTTTCCCAACGCATCGTTGGTCTCCTCGAGCCTGGAGTTGGCGGTCTGCAGGTCAGCGATCTGCTTTTCAAGCTCGGCGATACGACGAGCTTCGGCTTCATGTTGACTGGCGACGGCTCGGCGTTGGGAATCGGAGGATTTCACCCCACCATTTTCCCTGGGGGTGCGTCCATTGTCGAGGTCCGCGTCTTAGACAACACCGCACCATCGGCGCAACATTGCGTGGAGGCTGGAGTGACTTACACACAGCGTGGCAAAGAGATCGAGCGGGTGTTTCATCGAAGGAAAGTGTGTCTGGTGGTCACGCTAAGCTGATCACCATGACCAACGACAACCGGAAAGCCCCGACGGTGTGGGAGGACGTGAACTGGACTGCGCCCAGCATTCTCAACCCCGACCGTATCGATGACGCGGTGGCGCACGTGGTGACATACTTCGCAGACTTCCCCGGATACACCGGCCCCGGGTACACCGGGGCGATGTTCAATGAGCTCGGCGGAGGGGGCGACCGGCCGGAGATCGCGGACACCTTCACCGTGGAGGACGTTTTCGCTATCGCTACCCTGAGCGTGAATCTCGACCCACTCCAGGCTTTTCAGCTCATCGGTGCGGTGAGCGCAGCAGAGGTGGACCCGAAGTACACGGACAAGAAAGGTAAGACAAGTCGCCCGAAGGTCACCTCAGTGCCGATTGATAGTGCTGAGGTCGGGCGTTTGCTGGCGAAGCTGGAAACGAAAGACCTTATTGAAGCCACAAATGACGACCTGAAAGACACCGACAAGCTGTGGCAGGCGATTCGGCGCCATAACCTCGGGCCCACTCGGGTCAGCAAACTACTGGCCAGAAAGCGTCCTGATCTATGCCCGGTCATCGACAGCTACATCAGGGCGCAGCTGGATCACGGCGGGAACAGAAAGAACTTTTTCAAGAGCTTACGAACCGTACTGAGGGACGAGAATTTAGATCTTCCGACGCATCTCCGTGACATTCAGCAAAAGGCGATGGCCGGAACTACGTCGGCCAATGCTGCAGGTCAGGTTAATCGCACTGACCTCGTCCCAGGGCTGCACGCCGCTGAGCGCATCAGTAGGCTCGGCGTCCTGCGGATCTTCGACATCGTACTGTGGATGGAAGAAGATGCGCGACGGGAGCGAACGAAGAAGCGGGGTAATCTCAAAAACAGCGTGGTTGAAGCTGCTCAACGGTAACGGTTGACTGGTTCGATCGGCTGCGGCCATTCCCCGTCATCGGCCAGCTCTACCCCTGTGTGATCCGCTGGTACGCCACGTCGGCGACGACCAGGTCCTGCCAGCCCATGCCGACGGTCTTGTAGAAGGCCGGACCGTCGCCGGCCATCGGTCCGTTGACCACCAGGTCACGCAGACTGTGCAGCGAGGACTTCGTGATCGTCCCGTTGTCTACTGCGATGATCACATCTCCGGCCTCGCGCATGGCGGTGGCGGCGTCCTCGACGTAGACGGTGCTGCGCCGCAGCAGGGTGTCGTCGGTTTCGCGCAGTTCCGGTTCGTGGGATCCCATCGCCACGACCACCGCGTCGTTACGGACCAGGGCACCGTCGAACAGCGGGTCGCGCGAGCTGGTGCAGCACAGCACCAGGTCAGCCTTCGGCACCTCCACCTCGGCCGACTCACCGACCTTGGCATTGAATCCGTCGGCGACCAGGGTGTCCACCAGCGCGGACGTCTTCTCCGAGGTACGGCCGATCACGGTCACAGACCCGACCTCACGCACCGCAGCAACCGCGTGGACGTGCTGGTGTGCCTGCGGGCCGGTGCCGAACACCAGCACATTCTGAGCCCCGGGCGAGCACAGGTGCCGCACACCCAGGGCGGACAGGGCCGGGGTGCGCAGGCTGGTCAGTGCCGCGCCGTCCATCACTGCCAGGGGAGACAACGTCGCCCGGTCGAAGAGCAGGTAGATGCCCTGGATCTTCGGCACCCCGAGTGCAGGGTTGCCGGGGGCGGCGGTGACCACCTTGATCCCGGCGTAGTCACCGGCCTGGCCGGGCATCAGCAGCAGGCCGCCGGCGTCCAGGTCGACGATGGTGCGCTCCGGGGCGTCCGCCGGATCCAGGCCGGCACGCAGGGCGTCCTGCAGCGCGTCGACGGCATCGGCCATGGAGACGTGCTCCAGGACGGTGTCCTGGGTGATGTAGGGCAGGGTCGGGGTGTCGCTCATGGGGAGGACGGTCCTTTCGTCACGGAGGGTGCTGAGGGTGCGGCGGGTGCGGTGGGGTACGGCAGGTGCGGTGGGGTACGGAGGGGGACGGGAGGTTCGGTGTGTGGCGAGATCAGAAACGCTCGGGGGAGAGGTCGGAGATGCTCTCCGGGGAGGTCTCTCCGGTGGCGAGCTCAGCGATGAGGCGTCCGGTCACTGGGCCCAGGCTGATGCCGAGCATCACGTGCCCGGTGGCGACCAGGACGTTGGGGTGGGACTTCAGTGGGCCGATGATCGGCACGCCGTCCGGGGTGGTGGGGCGTAGGCCCGTCCACGGGGTGCTGGCAGCACCGGTCTGCTCCACGGAGGCCTGCTCGGCCCGGTCGATCCAGTCGGTGAAGTACTCGCGGGCACCGCTGAGGATGCCACCGGCCCGGACCTTGTCGATGGTCTCGTCGATGGCGGTGAAGCCCATCGTCCCGGCCAGGCGGACCCGGTCATTCAGCGGGGTGATCGCCACCTTGCCCTCGGCGAGGTACACCGGCTCAGTCGGTCCCCCCTCGACCAGCGGCAGGTCGTAGCCGTAGCCCTTGCCGGACTGCAGGGAGACCCGCTCCCCGATGCCGGCGAGGATCTCGTTGGTCCACACACCACCGGCGACGACGATCTTGTCCGCCCGCAGGCGGGTGCCGCCGACCTGCACGGATACCTCGGTGCCGTCCGGGGACGAGCTGGGACTACCGAAGGGGGCCGGGGAAGTGACCAGGCTGGCGGACTCGCCGAGCCGGAGGGTGACCCCGTCGCGCTCACAGGCCGCCGCGAGTCCCCTGACGAAGGACGCCGGGTCGACCGACTGGTCGCCGGTGGACTGGATTCCGGCGACGACCTTGTCGGTGAGCACCGGGGAGTGGTCCTTCAGCGCGTCGGCGTCCATGTGCCGCCAGGAAAATCCAGGCAGCTGGCCGTCGAGGGTATCCAGCTCGTGGACACGCACCTCGACCTTGTGCGGGTCGGTGAACAGCATGGTCAGCGGGTCGACGTGACGTTCGAACTCGACACCGTCGGCCTCGAGGTCGTCGAATAGGTCAAGGGCGCCGGCGCTGAGGCGGGTGAGGGTGGCGGCACCGCGGGTGAAGCGGGACTCGGTGCAGTTGCGCAGCATCTTCAGCAGGAAGGACGCGAAGTGCGGGTCGAGGTTCGGTGACACGTACAGCGGGCTGTCCTTCTGCGTCATCCACTTCATGGCCTGCAGCATCATGCCGGGGGCGGGGACGGGAGTGGACATGCTGGGGATCAGCCATCCGGCGTTGTGGCCGGAGGCGCGAGCGGCCAGCGGCTCGGGGTCGATGACGGTGACGTCGAACCCGGACCTGCGAAGATAGTAGGCGGAGGAGAGTCCGACGGCTCCGGCACCGAGGACGATGGCGGTTTTCTCGGTCATCAGGAGGTCACCTTTCGGTCGGTGGAATCGGTCGGGTCAGTCGGGTCGATGGGCTTGGTTGGATCGGCAGAGACATCCGCGCCGGGAGCGGCGGCATCCTCAGCGCCGTCGGCCTCGGGCATCTCCGACTCGTCGATGCCGGTGGTGTGGGCGTCAGCGTCGCGGTCGACGGGCAGGGCCGGTGCCCCGGTGACCTTCGCCCAGATCCCGCCGATGACGGCACCGATGACTGCCGGCAGGATCCAGCCTGCATTGTCGGCGAACAGCGGCAGGAAGGAGAACCAGTCGTTGAGTTGGTCGGTGAGGATGCCGGCGGCCTTCAGGGCGTCCAATACGGCGACCAGTCCTGCGCCGAGCACGGCTCCGACGTAGACGGGGCGGCGTCCGCCGAAGAAGCGGTCCAGCAGGGTCAGGATGATAAGCGTCATCGCCAGCGGGTAGAGCAGGAACAGGATCGGCAGGGCGGTGTCGAGCACGACCTGCAGGCCGAAGTTGGCGAAGGTCATGCCGGCCAGGGAGTGCACCCACACCCACTGGCGGTAGGAGATGCGCGGGAACTGTTGGGCGAAGTAGTCGGCGACCGAGGTGATGCAGGCGACGTTGGTGGTCAGGCCGGTCAGGAAGACCACGGTGCCGATCATCGCCAGGCCCGGGGTGCCGAGCAGCACACGGGCGGATTCGGCGAGGACCGCGCCGCCGTTGTCGGGGCGTCCGATCTCGTCGACGCTGGACGCACCGAGCCACGCGGCGGAGATGTGCAGCAGGGCCAGGCCCACCACGGTGATCAGTCCGGCCTTGAGGAAGACCGAGGCGGTGCCCTTGCGGGAGTGCACGCCCTGGCCGCGGATGGTCTGGATGAACACTCCGCCGAAGACCAGGGCGGCGAGCACGTCCATGGTCAGGTAGCCCTCGGTGAGGCCCATGAGGAAGCCGTTGCCCTCGTCGTAGGGGGAGACCGGGTCATGCATCTCGCCCATCGGGGAGATCAGGGAGCGCACGATGATGATCACCAGCAGGACGGAGAACACCGGGGTGAGCACCTTGCCGATGCGGTCGACGAGCTTGCCGGGGGAGACCGAAAGGTAGATCGAGATACCGGTGAACACCACGGTGAAGGCCAACAGGACCCAGGCGGAGTTCGTCAGGGAGTCTGGGAGGTTCGGCTTCACGGTGATCTCGTGGACCACGGAGGTGGTGCGCGGGATGACGTACAGCGGCCCGAGGGCGAGGAAGAGCAGGAAGCAGAAGACGACGGCGAAACGTCGGCTGACCCGCTCGGCGAGGCGGAAGGGGTTGCCCTGCACCGAGACCAGGGCGATGATTGCCAGCAGCACCAGGCCGACGCCGGTGATGAGGAAGCCGGACATCGGCTCCCACAGGGCGTTGCCGGACTGCTGGCCGACGATCGGGGCGAAGATGATGTTGCCGGCGCCGAGGAACATGGCGAACAGCAGCAGGCCCAGGGCGATGATCCGGGTGGGGGCCAGTTTCTGGTCGGGTGGTGCTGACATGTGGTGGTCCTTCGTGAGTTGAATGTGCTGTGGCTCATTCAAGCAACTTCACTGTGACGAAGGCTTCGTCGGATTCGCTAGACTTTGACCCATGATTTTGGAGAAAACAACGAACGGTTCTGCTACGCGGCCGGGAATCACGTTGGACGCCCTGGTGGGCGAGCTCGACCGGCAGGTACGGGACGTCACGGTGCCCCAGGGGCAGACGCAGGACGCTGCGAGCGTCGCGTCGGCGGCCATCGTCGAGGCCGGGGACTTCGGCGGCAGCGTCCGCGACGAGCTTCTGCCTCAGGTCGACCTGCTCATCGCCGTTGGTGTGCCCGAGGGACCGTTGACCGACTGGCTGTCCGACGGCGCGACCCGCGCACGGCACCCGGTGGCGGTGATGCTCAAGGAGAACGTCGCCACTCCGGAACTGTCATCGGCGGCGGTCGGCGCAGGGGTTGCTGTCGTGGTCGTCGACCAACGGGCACGGTGGGATGTGGTGCATGCCCGCGTGCGTCGCGCCCTGGATGAGCGTCAGTATCTCGCCGGCGCTCCGGAGAACGCCGGGGCACCGGTGTCGACCCTGTCTGAGCTGGTGTTGCTCATCGCCGAGGGCACCGGTGGGATGGTGACCATCGAGGACGCCCACAACCGGGTGCTCGCATACTCCCCGTCCGGCTCCACCGCCGATGCGATGCGGACCCAGGCGATCCTGGGACGCAATGCCCCGGCCGGGTCGATGGAGATGTTCGCCCGCCACGGCGTGGTAGACACCATCCGCTCGGGGCTGGGCATTGCCCAGGTTCCGCCGGACGAGGAGATGGGCATGCGCGGGCGTCTCGTCACCGGCATCCACGGTCCCGGTGGGGAGACGATCGGCTCCATCTGGGTGCAGCCCGGGGTGGACGGTTTCGCCCCGGACTCCGAGACGGTGTTGCGTGGTGCAGCGGTGTCGGCGGCGACGTTGATGTTACGGCCGCCGGGCGCGCGGGCACCGGAGGACATGGTGCTGACCCGCCTGCTGGGGGAGGACGGCGGAGTTGATGTGGCCACGGCGCGGACGCTGTTGTCGCTGCCAGATGCCGGTCCTCACGCCGTGATCGGGTGCGGCCTCGCCGTGCAGGAGGAGGCAGGTTCCGGGGTGGGAAGTGCTGCGGGCAGTGGCACGGGCACCGCGGCGGGAACCGACCAGACTGCCCGCGCCGCAGAGTTGGCACGCAAGCTGCAGATCCACGTCCACGCCTTCGCTCCCCAGGGGCGGGTCGCGGTGATCGGGGCACGCGTCTACGTCCTGTTACCGCACATCCCGGAGGGTACCGATGAGCGACTGCAGTCCTGGGTCGCGGGGCTGCTGCAACGCTTTGACCGCAGCGAGGGGGCGGGCTTCCGCCGGGTGCGGGCGGCGATCGCCTGCCCGGTGGAGTCCCTGGCCGACGTCGCCGACGCCCGCGGGGAGGTCGACCGGGTGCTGGACTCCGCGGTGACCCACCAGTGTCGTGTCACCACCCTGGCCCAGTCGAGGACATCGGTGCTGTTGGGGGAGGTCATGGACCTGTTGGCCTCCCGGGCGGACACCGATGACCTGCAGGACCCGCGCCTGCGGGCGGTGGTCGACTACGACGCCGCACACGACAGTGAACTGGTGGAGACTCTCCGGGCGTACCTGCGCGCCGGGATGAACGTGACCGAGGCCGCGGCCGCGCTGAATGTTCACCAGAACACCCTGCGCTACCGGGTGGACCGGGCGCAGAGGATCTCCGGGCTGGACCTCTCCGATCCGGGAGACCGGTTGCTCACCACGATCCAGCTGGAGGGTGGGTTGGTGGGATAGAGCGGTGTAGGTGGCCTGAGCAAACGAGTTGTTCAGTAGGAAAACTGTATTCGGTGGTCACACTAGACTGAGCGTCATGAACAACGACACGAGAAACGCCCTGCCGGGTCTACGTCCTGCGCCGACTGTATGGGATGAAGTCAACTGGTCGACGCCGAGCATTCTTGGTGCCGACCGTACCGAGGACGCGGTGAGTCATCTGGTCGCATACACCGCTAACCGGAAAGGAAACACCGGGCCGGCGTACACCGGATCATTGTTCACCGAGCTCAGTGGAGGTGGGGACCGGCCGGAGGTTGCCCACGGGTTCACCGCCGAGGATATCGTCGCCGTCTCGACACTCTCGGTACACATTTCTGCGACACACGCTCTGCAGTTGATGGGGGCTACGCAGTCGGAAGCAGGAGAGGCGAGGGCAGCCATCGAGAGGGGAGAGAGGCGACTTCGGGAAGCCACCTCCACCCCAATTGACGCGGTGGAGGTTGGACGCCTGCTCGCGCAACTGCCGACGGACCTCGATCTGGAAGATGCCACGGATGATGATCTGGAAATCGCAGACCAGCTGTGGCGAGAGATCCGTC
>NZ_JBQQOC010000036.1:0-16223 GCF_052264515.1 Candidatus Corynebacterium faecigallinarum | reverse complement strand
AGGGCTTCGTCGAGACCGAGGTTCGTCCCCACGTCGACCGCTGGCACGAGCAGGGCTACAGCGACCGCTCCATGTTCAAGGCAGCCGGCGACCTCGGCCTGCTCGGTATCACCTCCCCCGAGGAGTTCGGTGGCGGCGGCATGCCCGACTACCGCTTCAACGCCATCCTCTCCGAGGAGCTCGCCGAAGCCGACTGTGGTTCGGTCATCGTCTCCCTCCAGGTGATCAACGACCTGGTCATCCCCTACCTCGAGCGCTTCGCCAACGACGAGCAGAAGGAGCGCTTCCTGCGTCCACTGTGCGCCGGTGACAAGATTGCCGCCATCGCGATGACCGAGCCGGGCGCCGGTGCCGACCTGGCCGGCATCCGCTCCACCGCCCCGAAGGACGAGGACGGTAACTACGTCCTCAACGGCTCCAAGACCTTCATCTCCAACGGCATCCAGGCCGACTTCACCATCGTCGTCGCCATCACCGACCCGTCCAAGGGCCGTGCCGGTGTCTCCCTGCTCATCGTCGAAGAGGGCATGGAAGGCTACACCAAGGCCGCTCCGCTGAAGAAGGTCGGACTGAAGGCCCAGGACACCGCTGAGCTGTCCTTCGAGGACGTCAAGGTCCCCGCCGAGAACCTGCTGGGCGAAGAGGGTGCCGGCTTCGGTTACCTGCGTACCAACCTGGCCCAGGAGCGCGTCTCCATCGCCGTTGGTTCCATCGCCACCTCCCGCCGTGCCTTCGACCTGGTCTACAAGCACTCCCAGGAGCGCAAGACCTTCGGCAACCGTCTGGTCGACCACCAGGCCTACCGCTGGGAGCTGGCCAAGATGGCCACCGAGATCCAGTCCGCGCAGTCCTTCGTCGACGCCGCCGTCGAGGCCAAGGTCAAGGGCGAGCTGGACGAGACCACCGCGTCGATGGCCAAGTACCTGACCACCGAGCTGCAGATCAAGGTCGTCAACCAGGCCGTCCAGCTGCACGGTGGCTACGGCTTCATGCTCGAGTACCCGATCTCCACCCACTACCTGGACTCCCGCGTCCAGCCGATCTACGGTGGCCCGAACGAGATCATGCTGGAGATCATCTCCCGCAAGCTGGCCAAGGGCGAGAAGTAACTCCCCCACCGTCACAGAACGACCCGAACTGAGCATCGTCCCGCTGAATCCGAGGATTCACGGGTTTCATGCTCGGTTCGGGTCGTTCGTCGTCTCCCCGGGGCCGCTGGGGCCTGCGCTGGGGGTTCCGCTGAGGACTGCTGCGGCTCCTGTGAACTTCCGCGCCTACTCCCCGCGGAACTGCGGTGCACGCTTCTCCAGGAAGGCCGCCATCGCCTCCACATGGTCTGCGGTGCGGAACAGACGCAACTGTGCGTCCCCCTCCTCGTCGGCACGGGTGTTCACCGCCTCAGCGTCGCGCACCAGCACCTTGATCTCCCGGTAGGACGCCGTGGGGCCGCCCGCGAAACGCGCTGCCAACGCCGCCACAGCACCATCGAGTTCGTCCGGCTCCACCACCGAGGTCACGATACCGAGGGCGGCCGCGTCGGACGCCGGGATCTTCTCGTCCAACAGCAGCAGTTCCAGGGCTTTCGCCTGGCCCACCGCGTCGGTCAACGACCGGGACAGCCCACTGTCCGTGGCCAACCCGACACCGCTGAAAGCTCCCTTGAGACTGGCGGTGGACGCCATCACCCGGAAATCGCACGCCATGGTGATCCCCCAGCCGGCCCCGGCGGCCGGGCCCTGGATGGCGGCGATGACCGGAACCGGGATGGACAGCAGGGCAGCCATCATCGGGTTGTACTCGGCGGTCACCTTGTCGGCACCGGTGCCCTCCTTGGCATCCGTCAGTTGTTCCTTGAGGTCCTGTCCGGAACAGAACGCCTTGCCGGAGGCCGCCACGACGACGACACGGACCTCCCCACCGGCGGCGGAGTCGGTTGCCGCAGCGGTAAAGGCGTCGATCAGCGCCAGGCGCAGATCGCGGTTGAGGGAGTTGTAGGCGTCCGGACGGTTGATCGTGATGGTCCGGACGCCCTGGTCAGTGTGAATGTCGACAAGGCTCATAGCCTCTGAATCTATCTCGCTCAGCGCACCTGGACCCCGACAATCGCCATCTGGTCGACCGCCATCGCCGCCCCGGTGACAGACACCGGGGAACACAACTCGCTGAGCAACTCCACCTCGAACCCTTCGGCCACCGCGTCCAGCGCTGTGGCGCGCACACAGAAGTCCGTGGCGATACCGCACACCGCCACCTCACGGATCCCCCGGGCGCGCAACCAGTCCGCCAACAGGGCAGGCTCGTCAGCGGTGCCATAAGTGCCGTCTGTGCCGTCGGCGCCATCGGTGCCGTCGGCACCCTCCAGGTGCCCCTCGAAACCGGAGTAGGCCGCGGTGTACTCCCCCTTGAGGAACCAGGCGTCGATCAGGGAGGTGTCCAATCCTTCGTGCACCTCCGCACCCGGGCTGCCGACCACGCAGTGCACCGGCCAGGTCTCCTGGAAATCCGGCTCGGTGCCCTCGGGTGCGAAGTGCCCCGCCGGGTCGATGTGCCAGTCCTTCGTCCCGACAACCACGTCATACGAGGAACCGCCATCCCTGTCACCCTGCGAACGCAGGTGTGCGGTGATGGCGGCAGCGACCTCGGCACCCTTGTCGGTGGCCAGGGATCCCCCCGGACAGAAGTCCTTCTGGACGTCGACGACGATCAGGGCCCGCTGGGTGTCATTCATGGCACCCCAGCCTAGTCCAACCCCGTCCCCTGGTTCAGCGGCCGAGCCCAGGGTCTGGGCACAAGGTCTGTGCTCAGGTCCTCAGCTAAGCCAGCTTCCAGTCTTCCAGGCCCGGGTACAGCGGGAACTCCGCGGCGACCTTGTCGACACGGGCACGCAGTGCAGCGGTGTCGGCGGACTTCCCCTGCGCCAGGGCGGTACCGATGACGTCGGCGACCTCGGTGAAGGCGGCGGCGTCCAGGCCACGGGAGGCCAGGGCGGAGGTACCGATACGCAGGCCGGAGGTGACCATCGGCGGACGCGGGTCGAACGGCACGGCGTTGCGGTTGACGGTGATGCCCACCTCGTGCAGCAGATCCTCGGCATCCTGACCGTTGAGCTCGGAGTTGCGCAGGTCCGCGAGCACCAGGTGCACGTCGGTGCCACCGGTGAGAACCTGCACACCGGCATCCACGGCGTCCTTACCGGTCAGACGCTCGGCGACGATTTTCGCGCCTTCCAGGGTGCGGGCCTGACGGTCACGGAAGTCATCGGTCTGGGCGACCTTCATGGCCACGGCCTTGGCGGCGATCACGTGCATCAGCGGACCACCCTGCTGGCCCGGGAAGACTGCGGAGTTCAGCTTCTTGTGCAGGTCCAGGTCATTGGTCACGATCATGCCGGAACGCGGACCACCCAGGGTCTTGTGCACGGTGGTGGAGGTGACGTCGGCGTAGGGCACCGGGCTCGGGTGCAGGTCGGCGGCGACGAGACCGGCGAAGTGGGCCATGTCCACCCACAGCTTCGCACCGACCTCGTCGGCGATCTCGCGGAAGGCAGCGAAATCCTGGTGGCGCGGGTAGGCCGACCAGCCGCCGATGATGACCTGCGGCTTCTCCTTGATGGCCTGCTCACGGACCTTGTCCATGTCGATCCGGAAGGTCTCCGGGTCGACCTCGTAGGCGGCGACGTCGTACAGCTTGCCGGAGAAGTTCAGCTTCATACCGTGGGTCAGGTGACCACCATGGGCCAGGGACAGCCCCAGGATCTTGTCACCCGGGTTGGCCAGGGCCATCAGCACCGCGGCGTTGGCCTGGGCACCGGAGTGCGGCTGCACGTTGGCGTACTTCGCGCCGAACACGGCCTTCGCACGGTCACGGGCGAGGTCCTCGATGATGTCGACGTTTTCGCAACCGCCGTAGTAACGGCGACCCGGGTAACCCTCGGCGTACTTGTTGGTCAGCACGGAGCCCTGCGCCTGGAGTACGGCCCGCGGGACAAAGTTCTCACTGGCGATCATCTCGAGCGTGTCGCGCTGGCGGGACAGCTCACCGGCGATGGCCGCGGCCACCTCCGGATCGAAATCGTTCAGGTCAGCGTTGTGCTGGGACTGGTCCGGGTGATTCGTCTGACTCATAGGGTGGGATCGCCTTTCACGTTGGCCGTGGTGGAACAGGGTGGAGATGGGCAGTCGTATCTCAGATTAGTCGAATACCCCGCAAAGGAGCACAATAGCCCCCATGTCCGCTCCCTCCGTCCCCGGCGACCACTCTCCGTACATCGAACTCGACCGCTCACAGTGGCAGACCCTGCGCAAGTCGATGCCGCAGGTGCTCAGCCCCGCCGAGCTGGAGGAGTTACGCGGTGTCGGGGAAGACATCGACATAGACGAGGTCAGCGAGGTCTACCTTCCGCTGTCCCGCCTGATCGACCTTCGGTTCCAGGCGATGCGGCGGCTCAACGACGCCACCGAGACCTTCCTCGGCGAGGACATGCCCCACGTGCCGTTCATCATCGGTGTCTCCGGCTCCGTCGCCGTCGGAAAATCCACCACCGCCCGACTGCTTCAGGTGCTGCTCCAGCGATGGGAGTCGCGGCCGCGCGTGGACCTGATCACCACCGACGGCTTCCTCTACCCGGCGAGCGAACTCAACCGCCGCCATATGATGGGACGCAAGGGCTACCCGGAGAGCTACGACCAGAAGGCACTGCTGAAGTTCGTCACCGCGGTGAAGTCCGGCGCCCCGTCCGTGCCGGCGCCGGTGTACTCCCACGAGAAGTACGACCGCCTGGACGAGGTACACACCGTGGACCGCCCCGACATCCTCATCGTCGAGGGACTCAATGTGCTGCAGACCGGTCCGACCCTGATGGTCTCGGACCTCTTCGACTTCTCGGTGTACGTCGACGCCGACCGGGGGGACATCGAACGCTGGTACGTCGAGCGCTTCCTGAAGCTGAAGAACACTGCTTTCCGCCAGCCCGGTGCCCACTTCCACTACTACGCCAGCCTCTCCGACGAGGATGCCCGGGTCGTGGCCCGGGAGATCTGGCAGACGGTGAACCTGCCGAACCTGGTGGAGAACATCCTGCCGACCCGCGTGCGGGCGTCGCTGGTGATGCACAAAGGACCGGACCACCTGGTGGAGTCGGTCCGGATGCGCAAGATCTAGGGCCGGTTGCCGGCCCGACTACTTGCCGAAACGGCGCTGTCGACCGCTGAAATCACGCAGGGCGCGCAGGAAGTCCAGACGCCGGAACGCCGGCCAGTAGGTGTCGGTGAACCAGATCTCGGAGTAGGCCGACTGCCAGAGCAGGAAGCCGGACAACCGCTGCTCGCCGGACGTCCTGATGACCAGGTCCGGATCCGGCTGGCCGGAGGTGTACAGGTGGTCACCGATCGCCTCATCAGTGATGTGGGTGCTCATCTCGGCAGCCTCGATGCCCTTGGACGCGAGCTCGTCGACGAGGTTCTGGACGGCGTCGACGATCTCCTGGCGTCCGCCGTAACCGACGGCGACGTTGACGTGCACACCGTCGTGGTTGGACGTGCGGGCCTCGGCCTGCACCATCCGCTCGCGCAGCTCCTCGGGCAACAGTTCCATGCGCCCCATGACGTGCAGGCGGAACTTTCCCTTCGCCGCGGCGAGTTCATCGGAGACATCCCCGATGATGCCCATCAGCAGGCCGAGTTCCTCGGCGCTGCGCCGCAGGTTCTCGGTGCTCAGCAGGTAGACGGTGACAGCCTCGATGTCCTGCTCATCGCACCAGTCGACGACCTCGACGATCTTCTTCGCCCCCACCCGGTGCCCGTGGGAGACGTCGGTGAAACCATTCTCCTTCGCCCAACGGCGGTTCCCGTCACACATGATCGCGACATGCTTGGGACGGTTCCGACCTCGCAGCTGCCGCTGCAGTCGCCGCTCGTAGAGGGTGTAGAGAATCACCGGGGTGCGTCCTTGGAGGGGTCGGTGGTGGACGGGTCCGCAGCCGGGTCCTCGTTGTCGACATCCTCGTTACCGTCCGCTGCCTGCTGCTCGGCCAGGGTCGCGCTCAATGCGTCCGGCCCGTAGAGACGGTTCTCGTCGCCGACGGAGGCATCCAACGAAGCGTCCAACGTGGCGTCGGTGGCCGCGACGGAGCGTCCCGACACCGCCCCCTCCTGGGCCATGCGACGGTCGATGGCGTCGATGTCGAAGGGGTCCAACCCGTGGAGCTCAGCGAAGAGCTGACGCTGCTTCATTTTCTTCATCCGCCGGTTGAAGAACACACCGATCGCCAGAATCGCCACCAGCAGGCCGACGATGACCAGCAGGCCGACCGGGGCTGCCTTGCCGAACTCGGGGCCCTGCGGACCATCGTGGACCTGCTCCTGGGCAAGGACGGAGACAGTGGATACGAACGGGGAAACCTGCGACATACATCAAACCTTACCGTCGGCGGTGACACCGGCGAAAAGATCGTCCTCCGGCAGCGGCGCATGCACCCTGGAGCGGGCGAGCTCGAACTCCTCGGTGGGCCAGATACGCTGCTGCACCTCCGTGGGAACCGCGAAGAACGGACCATTCGGGTCGATCTGTGTGGCGTGGGCCCGAAGGGCGTCATCCCGCTTGTCGAACCAGGCCGCACAGTCCACACGGGTGGTGACCCGGGGCATGATGTCCGGCAGATCCTGCCACCGATCCAGAGCACGGAACGCCCGCCCGTCACCCTCCTCCAGATCCGCCTTGGCCAGCAACTCGAAGCGACGCCGGATGAACCCGTGGGTGTAGTACACCTTCTGCACCTCCCACGGCTCCCCGATCTCCGGGTGGTAGGACGCATCGGCAGCGGCATCGTAGGCACGCATGCTCACCGCGTGCGACTTCAGGTGGTCGGGGTGTGGGTAACCGCCGTTCTCGTCGTAGGTGATGATCACGTGCGGTCGGAACTCCCTGATCACCCGGGTCATGTCCAGGGTGGCCTGCTCGGTGTCGGCCAGGGCGAAGCAGCCCTCCGGCAACGGTGGCAGCGGGTCGCCCTCGGGCAGCCCCGAGTCGACGTACCCCAGCCACCGGTGGGACACCCCGAGGTGCCGGGCGGCCTGCGCCATCTCCTCGAGCCGGATGTCGTTCATCCGCTCCAGGACCCCGGGGACGTCCATCTCCGGGTTCAGGATGCTGCCGCGCTCACCCCCGGTACACGTGAGAACCATGACCTGCACACCTTCATGAGCGTAACGGGCCATGGTGGCGGCCCCTTTGCTCGACTCATCGTCCGGGTGCGCATGAATCGCCAGCAGACGCAGTCCCGTTCGGTCCCGGTCGCCGGACAGCCCACGGTCTGTCACCGGATGCACCTCTTCTCCAGTCTCTCCTGCTGCACTGCAGTGGTGCGCGCCGGTCATCTGACCGTCTTGAACGCACCGTTCGCACGATCGTGCTCGACGCTCCCCAGCCTACAACTTCCCCCGGACACCAACCTCGACTTCCCTCCCCGCAGCGCACCGCATACGATCGGAGGAATGAGCAAGGCGACCTACGGATCCGCGCGCAGCGACGGTGTCAGCGGAAAAATCATCGTGATCGGCATCGTGATCTTCACGGTCGCCGTCGGCATCTACGTTTTTTCCCAGTGGAACAACAGCACCAGCAGCGACACCTCCGGCACCATCGCCGGATACGAGGCGGTCGAGGGCGAGGACGCCCTGCGGTTGACCGTCGACATCACCCGCGATGATTCCGACAAGCCGGCGCTGTGCATCATCACCGCACTCGATGAATCCACGGCCGAGGTCGGACGCCGCGAGGCCGTCGTCGCCGCCGGTGGCAGCGACACCACCCGCCTGGTCGTCGACGTCCCGACCCACACCAACGCCGTCGCTGGTGACGTCTACGGCTGCTCCACGGTCTTCCCGTCCTACCTGGACGACTCGGTCGACACCCCGTCCGTCAAGTAGACCTCACCGACCTCCCCGGGAACACCGGCGCACCATGCGCCGGTCGAGTCGGAGCCCAGTGATACACTGTGCCCCGACTGAACAACCATCATTCACCGACTCTGTGGTCAACACTGTGGTCGACCTGCAGGAGGACACGAACGCTCATGGCAGACAACCAGACGACCTGGCTCACCCAGGAATCCTTCGACCGGCTGAACGACGAGCTGGCCGGGCTGAAGGCCAACCGTCCCGCGCTGGCCGCCGAAATCAACGAGCGGCGTGAAGAGGGCGATCTCAAGGAGAACGCCGGCTACCACACCGCCCGCGAGCAGCAGGGCCAGGAGGAGGCGCGCATTGTCTACCTCGAGGAGCTGCTGGACAACGCCACCATCGGCCAGGCCCCGGCAGAGTCCGGTGTGGCCCTGGTCGGATCCGTCGTCCACGTCTACTACGACGGTGACGAGGACGACAAGGAGACCTTCCTGATCGGAACCCGCGGCCTGGAGTCCTCCAACCCGGACCTGGAGACCTACTCCACCGACGCCCCGCTGGGCGCCGCACTGGTCGGCGCCAAGGAAGGCGAGACCCGGGAGTACCAGGGCCCCACCGGTATCGACATCTCCGTCACCCTGGTCAAGGCAGAGCCCTACGACCCGGACCGCGACATCCCCCGCGCCGAGCAGTAGGATTCCCCCGCGACGGCGACAGCGAGGCTGTCCCCGCCCACGCCGGCCGGGCCATGCAACACCAGCTGGCCGGTCATCGGCGGATGACCCTGCCCGGCCCCACGCCAACCCGGCTCTCCCTAGTGATGGGAGAGCCGGGTTCTCGCATTCCTGCCCTCTCCCTTCCTGTTTTCCCGTCCCAGGATGCGTGATATCCCCGGCTCGGCAATGCATCACACCTCCGGCGTTTTCCATATACTGAGACCTGCAGTTCAGAGCATTTTCCTGGACGGTATCGCAAGCGAAGAGGTGTGACGGATTACCCCGTATCGTCTCAGCACCTTCCGTACCTGACCATGTCTCCCGGGGCTCAGACACACCCAGACACAGCGCAGCCGCCACGGCACATGCCGTGGCGGCTGTCGGTCACAGTTGCGGGACCGGACGGTTCCGGTCAGATACTGGCCTGGGCCAGCGAGTGCCATCCTGGCACAGTCTGCCTAATTGTTGTTGAAGTACGACAGCAGACGCAGGATCTCCGTGTACAGCCAGACCAGCGTGACCGCCAGCCCCAGGGCGACACCCCAGGCGTAGCGGGACGGGGCGCCGGCGCGGATCAGCTTGTCCGCCTGGTCGAAGTCGACAAGGAAGCTCAGCGCAGCCAGGCCGATGCAGACCAGGGAGAAGATGATGGCGATCGGGCCGCCGTCGCGCAGCATGCTGGCCTCACCCGTGAACAGGGAGTACACCAGGTTGCCCAGCACCAGGATCAGCACGCCGACCAGAGCGCCGACCAGCATCTTGGTGAACTTCGGGGTGACCCGGATCGCTCCGGTCTTGTAGACGACCAGCATGCCCACGAAGACACCCATGGTGCCCAGCACGGCCTGGAAGATCAGCGCGCCGCCGTCGGCACCGCCGACATTGGCACCAGCGAAGATGTAGGTGAAACCACCGACGAAGAGGCCCTCGAAGGCCGCGTAGACCAGGGTGACGACCGGGGAGCCGAACTTCTTGCCGAAAGCGGAGACGAGCACGGCGACCAGGCCACCGATGGCACCGACCATGGTCAGCGTCATGGCCAGCGACGGGTTGCTGGTACCGATCGCGAAGTTCACCGCGGCCATGACAACGATGACCGCCAGGGTGATACCCGTCTTGGTGACGACGTCGTCAATGGTCATCGGACGGTCGGAGGTACCGGCCGACGCGCCGTAGTTGGGCGACTGCTGGTAGCCCTGGGAGTCCTGGCCCGGGCCACCCCACTGGCCACCGGCAGACTGGTAACCCTGCTGGTAGGCCGCAGACTGGCCGCGCTGACCTTCGCCTTCGGCCTTCGTCAGCGAACTCATGTATGGATTCGAACTTCTCACTGTGCGTCCTGTCCTATCGTCAAGGTTCAACTTCTCCCCCGTGGTGTCGTCCGCCGACGTAAGAGCGGCGTCGACAGCTACGGTGACTGATATACACCCTAACAACGCGCGAGCAGCGCGCTGTGTTCCCGCCCGCGGTTCCGGCCCGACGTTCCCGCTGGACGTCCCCACCCGACACCGTGCCTGTCGCATCCCGGTGGCAGTGGGGCTGACCAACTTCTGTCCTGTTTGTTCCACAAACCCACAACATGCCCCCGACAAGTGGGTTAGTGTCATTCTCATGTCGAAAAATCGCCTTTCACTTGGCCCCCTTCCCGAAGCGCTCGCTGAAGAGCTGCGGGGGCTGACTGTCAACGCCACCACCGGAAGCTGCGACAGTGGAGACCGTCTCGAGATCGAAGGTCCCTTCACCGGCGAGACGATCGGCTGGGTCGGTCGCGGCGGCGAGGAAGAGGTCACCGAGGCCTTCCGTCGCGCGCGCGTCGCCCAGCAGCGCTGGGAGAAGGTTGACCCGCGCGCCCGCGGCAAGATCCTGCTGAAGTTCCACGACCTTCTGCTGAAGAACCGTGAACTGTTGATGGACGTCATCCAGCTGGAGACCGGCAAGAGCCGTGACTCCGCCTACGAAGAGCTGATGCACTGCGCAGTCACCGCCCGCTACTACGGCAACCAGACCCACAAGATCCTCAAGTCCAAGCGTCGCGCCGGTGCGATCCCGGTCGTCACCAAGTCCACCGAGCGCCACATCCCCAAGGGCGTCATCGGCCAGATCAGCCCCTGGAACTACCCGCTGACCCTGGCGGTCTCCGACTCCCTGCCGGCCCTGGCCGCTGGTAACGCCCTGGTCGCCAAGCCAGACTCGTCCACCCCGTTCTCCGCCCTGATCGCCTACAAGTTCCTCTTCGAGGCAGGTATGCCGCGCGACCTCGTCCAGCTGGTCACCGGCCCGGGCCGCATCGTCGGTGAAGGTATCGCCGCACAGGCCGACTACCTCATGTTCACCGGCTCCACCGAGACCGGTAGGCACCTCGGCGAGATCGCCGGTCGTCGTCTGATCGGCTACTCCGCCGAGCTGGGCGGGAAGAACCCGATGATCGTCACCAAGGACGCCAACGTCGACAAGATCATGCCGGGTGTGCTGACCGGTTGCTTCTCGAACTCCGGCCAGCTGTGTGTCTCCATCGAGCGCATCTACGCCCACAAGGATGTCTACGACGAGTTCGTCGAGAAGTTCGGCAAGGCCACCCAGGACTTCCGGCTCGGCGCCGGTTTCGACTGGAACGTCGAGATGGGCTCCCTGGTCGGTGCCGGCCAGATGTCCACGGTCGAGAAGTTCGTCGACGATGCCGTCGACAAGGGTGCGACCCTGGTCGCCGGCGGCAAGGCCCGCCCGGACCTCGGCCCGTACTTCTACGAGCCCACCGTGTTCACCGACGTCTCCGACGAGGTCATGCTCAAGCGTGACGAGGTCTTCGGCCCGGTCGTCTACGTCGAGAAGGTCGAGTCCCACGACGAGGCCGTCGAGAAGGCCAACGACACCGACTACGGTCTGAACTCCTCGGTCTTCGGCCCGACGAAGACGGCCACCAGTGTCGCCGAGAGGATCTACTCCGGCACGGTGAACATCAACGACGGTTACGCCGCAGCCTTCGCCTCGGTAGACAACGAGATGGGCGGTACCCGCGAGTCCGGTCAGGGCCGCCGCCAGGGTAAGCAGGGCCTGCTGAAGTACACCGAGACCCAGAACGTCACCGACCAGCGCGTCCTGCCGATCCGTGGCCCGGTGTTCCTCAAGCCCCGCGCCTACTCCCTTGTCATGTCCACGCTGCTGCAGCTGGGTAAGACCTTCAAGATCCTGAAGTAGCACCCCTCAAGACACACGGTAGTATCGTCCGCATGTCGGACGACCCCTCCCCGAACCCCGCCAACCGTATGGTCGGCGGGGTTCAGCGTCGTCACTGGGACGGCGACGCCGCGCGCTACCACAGCGACCACGCCGACTACCTCGACACCTTCCACTGGTGCCCGGAGCGACTCACCGAGGCCGACGCTCGACTGCTCGGCGATCCAGAAGAGTTGGCAGGACGCACCGTCGTCGAGGTTGGCTGCGGTTCCGCGCCGTGTGCGGGGTGGTTGGCGCGGACCACCGAGGCACATGTCATCGGCCTGGATGTATCGATGGGTATGTTGCAGCGTGCGGCCCCGGGATCGGGAGTGTCCCTGCTCCAATCCGACGCCGCCGAGTTGCCGCTGGCCACCGGCACGGTGGACCGGCTGTTCTCCTCCTTCGGCGCCTACCCCTTCATCGCTGATCTTCCCGCCGCTCTGTCGGAGGTATCCCGGGTGCTGTCACCAGAGGGCTGGGCGGTGGTCGCGGTGAACCACCCCTCGGCATGGATATTCCCGGATGATCCGGACAGTCTCACCGCCGAGATCCCCTACTTCCAGGACGCTTACCTGGAGTTCGACGGAGACGGTGGTGATGCCACAGCGTCCTCCCCTGCTGTCGGGCAGCTGCGCTACGCGGAGTTCCACCACACCATGGGCGACTGGATCCATGCGGTAACTACCGCGGGACTGACCCTGGTGGATCTCGTGGAACCAGAGTGGACACCAGGGACCCCGGACTGGGGTCAGTGGTCACAGCGTCGCGGCGA
Organism: Candidatus Corynebacterium faecigallinarum; assembly: GCF_052264515.1. NCBI lineage: Bacteria > Bacillati > Actinomycetota > Actinomycetes > Mycobacteriales > Corynebacteriaceae > Corynebacterium > Candidatus Corynebacterium faecigallinarum. Next base: position 3,621 of record NZ_JBQQOC010000036.1, on the reverse strand, counting down.
GATCTTCCCCGGCACCGCAATCTTCATCCTCGCCCCGGGCGCACGCTGAGCTAAAACATCGCGTCGTCTGCGTCGAGAAGAGTGAAATTCTCCAGCTCCGTGGGAGCACCGTTCGCCTGGACGGTGAGCCCCTGCTCACTCGGGTGGTAACGGCGCGTCTGCACCACCCTGAAGGTGTGCTTCTTCGACACGGTCGCGCTCTCACCAGCTTCGACGGTCACGCGCCCCATCTTGAACGTCGTCGGACGCATCGTCCCGTCGGCCTAACGGTAATGCACCTGGTAGTCGACGACCACGTCCCGTGCATTCTCACCGGTGTTGCCGACCATGGCGCTGATCGTCATCGTCTCCCCCACCTTCGGAGAGTCCGTGTCCAGTGCGACATCGGTGATCGCGATCGACGGATCGGGCTCGGCACCAATCAATGACAGCGCACCGTGGTGTCCGGCCTTGATCAGCCCGCGCAGCCCCTTGGTCACGACCCAGGTCGCCCGCTGTATGTCCTCGGCATCCTCCAGCCACCGACAGGCGGTCTCCACCGCCAGTTCGGGATGGTCCTTGGAGATGTCGTTCAAGTTGTTCGCGACCGAGGTCCGGACGTAGACCGACGAGTCCTCGACGAGCCGGCTGACGATGCGGATCACCGGCTCGGGGTCCTCGATGAACTGTGGGAGCTGCGAGTGCCACGGCAGCCGGGGCCGGATCCCCTCGGAGGCGAGCCGCCGCACATTGTGGCTGTCGGATCCCGCCCACTGTTCCACCTGCTCCATGGTCTCCTTGGGCCAGCGCATGAGGTAGGGGCGGATGGCGAACTCACCGGTGTAGCGCCGGGTGGTCTGCTCGATGGCGGCGAGGGATTCCTGCGGGTGCTCGAGGCCGTACTCCTCGACGATCCGACGGGCGCAGTCACCGGTGAAGTAGTCCTTCATCGCCGCTGTCCGTTACCCGCGGACCGGTCGGACGCTGACCTCTTCGACGATGGCCTCGTCGGTGGTGTCCACGGCCAGACGCACTGCGGCGGCGATGGATTCGGGACGCACGTAGAGCGCGCCGTCGTAGTCGGTGTTGCCACGACCGGCCTGCAGGGCGACCTGCATGTCGGTGTCCACCCGACCCGGGTGCACGGAGCTGACCCGGACGGTGCCCCGCTCCTCTTCGCGCAGGGCGTCGGTGAAGGCTCGCAGGGCGAACTTAGTCCCGGAGTACGGGCCCTGACCAGCCCCGGACTTGTAGCCGGAGCCGGAGTTGATGGCGACGACGGTGCCGTGGGTGGCACGAAGGGCGGGCAGCAGCAGCCGGGTGAGTTCGGCGAGGCCGAAGACATTGACGGCGAAGATCTCCTGCCAGGTGTCCCAGGAGGTCTCGGCAACCGGGGATTCCTGGGCAAGGCCGGCGGAGTGGACGAGGACGTCGAGGCGGTTGAGCGGACCGCCGGACTCGGGGTCGCGCAGTTCGGCGACGGCAGCAGCAATGGACTCTGGGTCGCGCAGGTCGACGTCCTGACTGGACCAGGAGATGACCCGGTGAGTACGGGAGAGATCGTCGACGATGGCGGCGCCGATGCCGCGGGAGCCACCGGTCACCAGGGCCAGGGGCACATCGGAGGGAACATTTTCAGGGTCTGGGCCGTTGTACCTGATGTCAACCATGGCCACGATCGTAGTCACCCGCTGCATCCCCGTGTCGTGCCCCAACGAAAGGACACACATGTTCGGTACAGCAATCACCGCTCTCATCTTCGGCACGATCTCAGGCGCCGGCGCCTGGTGGGCCTCCGACCAGGACCGCTGGGGATGGGCGACCATCCTCGGCGTCGTCACCCTGGTCCTCGCCATCGTCGCGATCAGCACCGCCTTTGCCGGAGCCGTCGCCGCGGTGTTCAGGCTGCTGCCGCTGCTGCTGATCATCCTGGTCGGCTGGCTCGCCTACAAGCAGTTCCAGAAGAACAAGGCCGAGTCCAACAGCTGAGGCCGTTCGAATACGCCCGAAGTTAGTGGGCCCTGTGTTACACAGAGTCCATGACCACCACACCACCAGCTTCCTTCGACCACCTCATCCACTGGGTCTCTGACCTCGATGCCGCCATTTCTTCCTATGAGGCGGCAGGTCTCGCCACCCACGCAGCACTCACGATGCCCGGTTTCCGCAACGGGGCTTGGGGCATCGACGACGAGCGCTATGTGGAGCTCGCCGCCGTCGATGACTGGGACGCCACCAAAGGGGCCACCTACGCCCGCGGCCTGGAGATCATCCGCCCGTCCATCGACGCACTCAGCGCAGACGGTGGCAACGGCGAAGGCGCTGTGACCTTCGCCGTGAACGTCCCCGACATCGACGCCACCATCGAACGGCTCCGGGCCGCCGACCACGAGATCATCGTCGACACCGTGCGCTTCGAGGATCAGGACGCCGGTTTCACCGAGGTCTTCCTGCCCGACACCCCGGGTCACGTGCCCTTCTTCATCGCCTATGACCCACCCCGCCAGGTCATCGCCCAGATGCGTGCTGACCACCGCGCCGCCCAGGGTGAGGAGCTCGACCCGGATCGTCCGGACCTCAGTGCCCTGCTGGTCGCCAGCGGATCCCCGGAGCAGGACGCACAATTCCTCGCGGACCTGCTCCAGCTCCCCGCCGACGGCACCACAGTCCCGCTGCCCGGCGCGGCCGTCCGCTTCATCGGCGACGCTCCTGAGGGCGCCACCGGCCTGTACGGTCTGGAGGTCACCGGGCTAACGGCGCCGGCCAGTCTCCACGGGATCGACGTCGTCCCGGTAGAGCGTGGCCACTGACTGCGACAGCCTCCCGAGGATCTGCCGTGCCTCCTCCGGGGCGATGACCTCGATGTCGTCGCCGAACTGCAGCAGCTGCCGCACACCCTCCACCTGCGTATAGGCGATCTCGATGCGCAGGATGCCGGAACTTTCTGTGCCCTCGTTGTCGCCGTCGCCCTCGTCGCGGACAGTCATCAACCGTGAGCCGACGATCCTCCGTGCCAGATCCAGACTCCCCCGCTTCAGATGGGCGGTGACAACCGTCGTCTCCCGCGGCTGCTCGAGGTTGTGGGCCAGCTCAGCCACCACCGATTCCAGGGTCTCCGAGGGACGCAGCCGCCGCGGCGCATCGACAACCTCCCAGGAGGCCAGTCGTTCCACGGCGTACATGCGCGGGGTCCCGTCGCGGTCCGCGACCAGGTACCAGCGTCCTCCCCTGCTCAGTAGCCCGTAGGGGTCGACGATCCGCGGCGTGGTCGCGTCCTCGCCGCTGCGTCGGTAGACGATGGACAGGCGGTTACCGCTGCGGACGTCCCCCGCGAGCGCAGCGACATCCCCGGTCTCCGTCTCCTGAGCCGGCACCGCGGAGAACCACGGCCGGTTGTCGATGGTCACCACCTGGGACAGCGAGAGCGCAGCAGGACGGTGGCTCTGCCTGCCGCTGCCGCGTGAGCTCGTCCCGGAGAGCTTCCCCAGCGCTGCGGTCGCCAGTGCCTCCTGCCCCAATTCCGCCGCACGATCGGCGTCCAGTCCGGTGATCTGCAGCAGATCCTTCTCACGGGTCGACAACCCCGAGACCGGGAACCGTCCGCTGGGCAGCACGGAAACCCCGCCGTAGCGCCCTGGCTCG
>NZ_JBQQOC010000035.1:0-18756 GCF_052264515.1 Candidatus Corynebacterium faecigallinarum | reverse complement strand
ATTCAACTGGAGAGTCGAGAAGACAGCGGACCGGAGTACGTGACTCAGGCGGCGCCGAGACGGGCGCGGCGACGGCGCAGCACCGCCGTGGTCACCAGTCCCTCGCGGGGCGCGAAGAGATAGACCAGCAGGAAGATCCCGGCCTGGACCAGCACGATGGAGCCGCCGGCGGAGATGTCCGCGTAAAAACTCAGCCAGATCCCGGCCACTGAACTGCACCACGCCACGGCCGGGGCAATCAGCATCATCCGTCCGATCCGTCGGGTCAGCAGGTAGGCCGTCGCCCCGGGGGTGATGAGCAGAGCGACCACGAGGATCACGCCGACGGCCTGCATGGAGGCCACGACAACCAGTGCGAGGCAGACCATCACCGTCCACCTGATTGCACCGGTTCGCATCCCGATGATGCGGGCGTGCTCAGGGTCGAAGGCCCAGGCGGTGATGTTGCGTCGCATGACGAGCATGATCACCAGGGCAAGCGCGCCGAAGATGAGGACCTGGACCAGCGACTCCTGGGAGATGCCGAGCAGGTTTCCGAAGAGGATCTCCTGCAGGTTCGTCCCCGCCGGGGTCACTGAGACCAGGACAAGCCCGAGGGCGAACAGGGCGGTGAAGATGACCCCGATGGCCGTGTCGCCCTTCAATGTGGTGCGTTGACCCACCGCCCCGACCATGCCGACGGCGAGGAGCGCGGCGATGAGGGCGCCGATGGCGAACGGCCAGCCGAGGATGTAGGAGACCACCACGCCGGGCAGCACGGCGTGGGAGACCGCGTCGCCCATCAGCGACCAGCCGATGAGCACGAGCCAGCAGGACAGCAGGCCTGCGATCACGGCCGTGACCGTGGCCACGATCAGGGCGCGTTGGATGAACCCGTAGTCGAGGGGTTCGAGGAACCACAGGATGTCGGACATCATGCCTCCGTTCCGGGCGTGCTGAAGGTGGACATGAGGTTGTCGGTGGTGAGGACGTCCGCAGGGGTGCCGTGGGCGACGACCGCGCGCTGGAGCATGGTGACGGTGTCGCACAGTTCCGGGACCGACCCGAGGTCATGGGTGGAGATCAGGACACAGCGACCGTCGTCGGCCATGGCGCGCAGCAGGTCACTGATCGTCGACTGACTGACCGTGTCGACCCCGGCGAACGGCTCGTCGAGCAGTATGACGCCGGCGTCCTGCGCCAGGCCGCGTGCGACGAACGTCCGCTTCTTCTGCCCGCCGGAGAGCTGTCCGATCTGACGGTCGGCGAGTGCGGTCAGGTCGGTGCGGGTGAGGGCGTCGTCCACCGCGTGCCGGTCGGCCACACGGGGGCGTTTGAGCAGGCCCATGTGCCCGTAGCGACCGGTCATCACCACGTCGCGCACACTGACCGGGAAGGTCCAGTCGACCTTCTCCGACTGGGGGACGTAGGCGGTGCTGCCCGAGACCGAGACCGTCCCGCTGTCGGGACGGACGCCACCGGTGAGGGTGTTGAACAGGGTGGACTTGCCGGACCCGTTCATGCCGATCAATCCGTGGATTGCACCGGCGTCCAGTTCCAGGGAGACGTCCTCGAGGGCGCGGACCGTGCCATAGCTCACCGACACCTCGCGCAGGGTGATGGCGTGTCCCACTAGCGGTCGCCCCGCATGCCCTCGACGATGGTGTCGACGTCGTAGCGGATCAGGTCGAGGTAGGTCGGGGCGTCGCCGCCGTCCTCGGTGAGCGAGTCGACGTAGAGCGTGCCGCCGTCGCGGGCGCCGGTGTCCCGGATGAGCTGATCCTTCGGGCCGGGGTCCACGGTGGATTCACAGAAGACCGCGGGGACGTCGTTGTCCTCGACGAACGACGCGGCGGCGCGGATCTGGTCGGGGGTGATCTCCGCGTCGGAGTTCACCGGCCAGATGTAGCTCTCTGCCATGCCGGCGTCCCGGGTGAGGTAGCTGAAGGCACCCTCGCAGGTCTGCAGGGCACGCTGGTTCTCCGGCAGGTGGGACAGTCCGTCGGTGAGGTCGCCCTGGACCTCGTCAAGCTGAGTCTTGTAGGCCCCGGCGTTGTCCCGGAAGGTGTCCGCGTCATCGGGCCGGAAGTCGCTGAGGGCGTCGACGATGTTGTCGACGTAGACCTTCGCCAGCGTCGGGCTCATCCAGGCGTGGGGGTTGGGCTCGTCGGTGCCTTCGATCGGGACCGGGTCGATGCCCTCGGTGACGGTGACCCGGGTGGCGTCGGAATCCGCGGTGAGCTTGTCCACCCAGTTCTCCAGGCCCAGGCCGTTGCTGAGGATCACCTCGGCGCCGGCGGCGGTGCGGATGTCCCCGGGAGTGGGGTCGTACCCGTGGATCTCGGCGCCGGGCCGGGTCAGTGAGGAGACCTCGAGGGTGTCGCCGGCGACCTCCTGGGCCATGTCGGCGAGGATCGTGAAGGTGGCGAGGACCTCGGGGGTGTCGCCCCGTGCGTCATCGGACGAGCAGGCGACGAGGCCGCCGGCGAGGAGAATCGAGGTCGTTGCTGCGGTGGTTCTGCGGATAGTACGGATCACAAGAGTTCTCCACGGTCGATTGGATATGTTCAATGACACGAACTCTATACTACAGTCCCTGTGAATGACAACGGTGCCGGTGAGACCGGTTCCGTGGAGTACAGGCGGAGCACAGCGGTGGTTGGGGTAGACTCACCGCCATGCATGTCACCGATCTGCCGGACCGGTCGCAGGACTACCTCAAGAAGATCTACGATCTCCAGGAGTGGGACCGCAGCGGCGCGTCCCTCTCCGTCCTCGCCGATGAGCTGGGGCAGCGCCGCTCCACCGCGTCGGAGGCGGTGAAGAGGCTCGTCGCCGAGGGGCTCGTCGTCCACGCCCCCTACGGCGACATCACCCTCAGTGAGGACGGCCGCCAGCTGGCGTTGCAGATGGTTCGCCGCCACCGGCTCATCGAGACCTACCTGCTGCGCGAGCTCGACTACGGCGTCGACGAGGTCCACGACGAAGCTGAAGTCCTCGAACATGCCGTGTCCGACACCTTCATCGCCCGCATCGACGCGGCGATGGGCCACCCCGTCCGCGACCCCCACGGCGACCCGATCCCCGACGGGGACGGGAAGATCGCCGTCCCGGACACCGAACCGCTCTCGGAGGCGACGGTGGGCCAGCGACTCCTCGTCGACCGGATCAGCGACCGCGACGGCGCGCTGCTGCGCTACCTGCAGGACAACGGCATCGCGCCGGGGGTCCACCTCGTCGTCGGTGAACGTCCCTATCCGGATATGGCGGTGCTCACGGTGGAGGGACGTGGCGTCCAGCTCTCCGTCGCATCACTGTCGGCGATCCTCTGCCTCGCGGAGGACCAGTGACAGCAGGCTCCCGTCCGAGTGGACGTGCCGGGTGCGGTGGATTCGTCGGCCTGATCGCCACCGTCCTGCTCGTCGTCATCGTCGTCGGGGTGTTTCTCGTCGACGAGCGGGAACCGGAGGAGGAGCGCGTCCCGGTACCGGACGACGTGCCCCCGGCACGCGCCTCGACCGTGCACGACCTCGCCGCGACCGCCGAGTCACTCTCGATGCCGGAGGAGCATCTCGCCGGCTACATCAGTGGTGCCCAGACCGTGGCGTCGGAGTTCCCGTCCTGCAACATCGCCTGGAACACGCTGGCGGGTATCGGTTTCATCGAGTCGCACCACGGCACCTACGGGGCAGGGGAGGACGGCGGCCGGATCATCGGTCCGCGGTTGGACGGCTCAGGTGAGTTCATGGAGATCCCGGACACCGACAACGGCGAACTCGACGGTGACCCCGAGTACGACCGCGCCGTCGGGCCGATGCAGTTCCTCCCCGAATCCTGGGGGATCTACGGCGCCGGCGGAGACCCGCACGATATCGGCGACGCCGCCGCGGCCGCCGGACGCCTGCTCTGCGGGCACGACCGCGACCTGGACACCGCCGACGGGTGGAGCCGGGCGCTGTTCAGCTACAACCGTTCCGAGGAGTACATGATCTCGGTGCGCGACGCCGCTGCGAACTACGCACTGGGTCAGGCGGCCTGACCGGCTGGCTGACGGACGTGGTGCGGATAGGGCAGTATGGTGGTGACTGATATCCCACCGACTTCTCCAGCCGAGGAGGCTGACACCCACATGGCCGAAATCATGCAGATCATCGCCCGCGAAATCCTGGACTCCCGTGGTAACCCGACAGTCGAGGTCGAGGTCGGTCTGGACGACGGCTCCGTCGGACGGGCCGCCGTGCCCTCCGGCGCCTCCACCGGTGTGCACGAGGCACACGAACTGCGGGACGGTGGCGACCGCTACCTCGGCAAGGGCGTCCTCGAGGCCGTCAGTAACGTCATTGGTGAGATCGACGAGGCTCTGGCAGGCATCGAGGCCGACGACCAGCGCCTGGTGGACCAGGCCATGATCGAGCTGGACGGCACACCCAACAAGTCCCGCCTCGGTGCCAACGCCATCCTCGGTGTCTCCATGGCCGTGGCCAAGGCCGCCGCCGAGTCCGCCGGCCTGCAGCTCTTCCGTTACATCGGCGGCCCCAACGGCCACGTCCTGCCCGTGCCGATGATGAACATCCTCAACGGCGGCGCCCACGCCGACTCCGGGGTGGACGTCCAGGAGTTCATGATCGCCCCGATCGGCGCGGAGACCTTCAGCGAGGCCCTGCGCACCGGTGCCGAGGTCTACCACTCCCTGAAGAAGGTGCTGAAGGACAAGGGACTGTCCACCGGCCTGGGCGACGAGGGTGGCTTCGCCCCCTCGGTCGACTCCACCCGTGCTGCGCTGGACGTCATCGACGAGGCGATCTCCGCCGCCGGTTACACCCTCGGTACGGACGTGGCACTTGCGCTCGACGTGGCCGCCTCCGAGTTCTACGAGGACGGCCACTACAACTTCGAGGGTGGTAAGCGCACCGCCGAGGAGATGGCGAAGGTCTACGGCGAACTCGTCGAGGAGTACGCGCTGGTCTCCATCGAGGACCCGCTGCACGAGGACGACTGGGAGGGCTGGGCCAAGCTCACCGCGGAGATCGGTGACAAGGTCCAGCTCGTCGGCGACGACCTCTTCGTCACCAACCCGGAGCGCCTGCGTCGCGGCATCGACGAGGACGTCGCCAACGCCCTGCTGGTCAAGGTCAACCAGATCGGTACCCTCACCGAGACCTTCGACGCCGTCGCCCTGGCACACAACAGCTGCTACAAGTCCATGATGTCCCACCGTTCCGGTGAGACGGAGGACACCACCATCGCCGACCTGGCCGTCGCCCTGAACTGCGGCCAGATCAAGACCGGTGCGCCGGCCCGTTCCGAGCGCGTGGCGAAGTACAACCAGCTGCTGCGCATCGAGAGCTACCTGGAGGGTGCCGCGGTCTACGCCGGTGCCTCCGCCTTCCCGCGGTTCACTGCCAAGTAGTACCGACTCCACCGGCTAGTATCGTCGCTCATGGGAACGAGGGATCGACAGGAGGCGCAGGGCGACCGGCAGGACGGCCGTCAGGTCGGCCTGCCGCGTCCCCGGTCGGTCGAGCAGCGTGACCGCCGGAACCGGCAGGTCCGTCAGGCTCCGAGGCAACTCGCCCGGACGTTCGTCGCCCTGCCGAAGAAGATGAATCCGCTCGTTGCTCTGGCGGTTCTGCTGGTCGTCGTGTTCGTGGCTCTATCGGTCGCCACCCCGCTGCGGAACTACTTCCAGCAGGAGGCGGAGCTGGCTGAGATCCACGCCGAGATCGAGGCACAGCAGGAGGAACGCGACCGCCTCGAGGCCGAGCTGGACCGCTACCAGAGCGAGGCCTACATCCGGGAACAGGCACGTACCCGCTTAGGCGTCGTTGAACCGGGGGAGTCGGCGTTCCGCCTGATGGATCCGCGGATCAACCCGTCTGCCCCCGGAGGAACCGGTGCCGAGGAGACCGAGGGCGATCCGGACCCGTGGTACACCCAACTCTGGGGCTCGGTGGCCACACCGCCGGACAGCGACTCCGGGGACGGTGCCGGCGGAGACGGCGACACCGACTCCGACACCGGCGGTGGCGGCGAGTCATCCAACCTGCCGATCGACCCGAACCAGCCGGAGGAACCCGCCCAGGAGGGCGATCCCGAGGTGCAGCGTGAGCTGCAGGACCAACAACAGCAGCAACAACAGGGAGCACAGTGATGGCCGTCAGCCAGGCCGACAACGAGATCATGTCCAAGCAGCTCGGACGCCAGATTCGCGGTGCCCTGGAGGTGTCCTACCGCACTCCCGACGGCCAGCCGGCCGTGGTGAAGACCGCCCCGAAGCTGCCGGACGGCACGCCGTTCCCCACGCTGTACTACCTCACCGACCCGCGGCTGACCGCCGAGGCGTCCCGCCTGGAGGTCGCCGGGGTCATGCGCACCATGCAGGCCCGGCTGGGCACCGACGAAGACCTGGCCGCCGACTACAAGGCAGCCCACGAGCACTACCTCGCCGAGCGCAACGCCATCGAGTCACTGGGCACCGACTTCTCCGGCGGCGGTATGCCCGACCGGGTGAAGTGCCTGCACGTGCTGATCGCCTACGCGCTGGCCGAGGGGCCGGACCGGGTACGGCTCGGCACCGAGGCAGTCGCCCTGGCCGCCGCGCACATGCCGAAGCTCTCCGGTACCGCCATCCCGGCGGACTGGCCGACCCCGGAGCAGCTCGGGACCTCCATCGCCGAGGCCTTCGAGGACCACGGTGCGGTGGACGAAATGCTGTACGAGGAGGACCAGTGAGTACCGCAACCTATGCGTCGATCGACTGCGGGACCAACTCGATCCGCCTGCTGATCACCGAGGTGGATGAGTCGGGAGCGACCCGAGAGATCAACCGCGACAACATCATCGTCCGACTCGGCCAGGGGGTCGATGCCACCGGCCGCTTCGCCGACGCCGCCCTGGAGCGGGTGGACGACGCCCTGGCGATCTACGCCGACCGGATGGTCCGCCACGGCGTCTCCGACGTGATGATGGGAGCGACCTCGGCGACCCGCGATGCAGCGAACCGGGAGGAGTTCTTCGCGATCACCGGTCGACACCTCGGCAGGGTCGCCCTGGGGGCCCAGGCCGAGGTTGTGACCGGTCAGCGCGAGGCAGAATTATCCTTCGCCGGGGCCGTGGCCGACCTTGCTGACGCCACCGACGAGGCCAGCGAGTCCGGTCCTGCCACCTCCGGGCAGACCTGTGTGATCGACCTGGGTGGCGGCTCCACCGAGTTCGTCGTCGGTACCACCGAGCCCGGGAATACCGGGATCCTCGACGGTCGGGTGTACTCGGCGGACATGGGGTGTGTGCGGCTCACCGAGCGCTACCTGCAGTCGGTGCCACCGACGGACGCCGAGATCGCCGAGGCCCGCAGCTATGTCGCGGAGCTGATGACCGTGGTCGACGAGAAGGTGGACCTGTCCTCGGTCGATCGCGTGGTCGGTGTCGCCGGAACGGTGACCACCGTCGCGGCGATCCAGCTGGGGCTGACCGACTACCGTCCCGAGGCGACCCACATGGCGCAGCTGGACCTGGGGGAGTTCCGCGACACCGCACTGGGGCTGCTCGGCGAGACGGTCGAGGAACGTCGGGCACATGCCCCGATGCACCCGGGTCGCGCCGATGTGATCGGCGGTGGGGCACTGGTGATCGACGCCTTCGCCACCCGGTTCCTGGCAGAGGGGCTGTCGTCGATCACCATCAGCGAGAAAGATATCCTTGACGGGATGCTCGCCGAGGTCATCGCCCGCAACCACGGGTGACGACCGAAGCTGACGGTCACGGCGCGACCGCGGCATCGCCCCTATAGCCCAATTGGCAGAGGCAGCGGACTTAAAATCCGCGCAGTGTCGGTTCGAGTCCGACTGGGGGCACCATGATGACCGGGGGGGGTGAAGTTTCCACCACGTACATGCAGGCCTAAGGTGGACCTTCGTGCTTACCATCACGATCATCCTGCTGGCGGCCGTCTTCATCGGGGCGGTCCTCCAGCGCATCACCGGCATGGGCCTCGGCCTCGTCGCCGGACCGGTCCTGTCCGTCGTCCTCGGGCCCGCCGCCGGCGTCACCGTGGTCAACGGCCTGTCCGTGGTCAACGCCGCGAACAACGCCTGGTCCGTGCGTGACCGTACCGACTGGCGACGGTTCTCCTTCCTCACCGGCGGCTTGCTCATCGGCTCATTGCCGGCGGTCTTCGTGGTCATGGCGATCGACGGTCCATGGCTGATGGTCACCCTCGGCGCGCTGGTGCTGCTGGCGCTGAGCGCGACGATGATCAGGACCGACCGCATGCAGCTCAGCGAAAACGCCCGGGTACCGATGGTCATTGCCGGTGCAGCCGGCGGCTTCATGAGCACCGTCGTCGGTATCGCCGCCCCGGCCTTCACTGTCTACGCCCGGATCACCGGATGGGACTACCGGGAATTCGTCGCGACCCTGCACCCGGTGATCCTGGTGGCGAACACCCTGTCCTTCCTGCTGAAGATCATCCTCATCGGCAACCTGGACATGGGTGGGCTGCCCGGGTGGATCTGGATCGTGGCCCTCGCCGCGATCTTTATCGGTGCTTACTTCGGGGACAAGCTCAACGGGAGGATGTCCAGTGACGGCATGCGTAAGCTCGCCACCCTCCTGGCCTTCGCCGGTGCGGTGACCCTGCTGGTCAACGGCACCACCGAGTTGCTGCAGGGATAATCGAGGGATGACCCCAGCGATGACCCCAGCGACTACCTGGCCACGCACCGTCGCCGCGGTGGGCATCATTGTCACCCTGGTGCTGCAACTCGCCGACACGATCGGCGTCGCGCAGGACGCCGGGCTGGATGGGACGGCGGTGACCACCGCCGTGATCAACTGGTTCAGTTTCTTCACCACCCTGTCGGCGGTGATGGCGGTCATCGCCCTGCTCGTCCGGTCGGGGACGATACGGATCAGTGCGGCGGCCTACACGCTGGTCGCCGCCGTCGGCTACTTCACTCTGCTCGGTGGACTCACTGATCCGGTGGGCAGTGTCGCTTGGTGGACGAACCTGGTGCTGCACGCCGTGGTTCCGGCGGTGATGCTGGTGGACCTGTGGGTGTCGCGGCATGGGGCACACATCGCCTCCCGAGGCAGGATCGTCGGGTCGGCGCTGGTTCTCCCGGCGGTATGGGCGGTGTACACCCAGGTGCGTGGCCCGCTGGTGGACGCGCCGTTCTCGGACGAACCGTGGTGGTTCCCGTACGGTGTCATCGACCCCCACCGGGTTGCCGAGGGTTATGTCGGCGTGATCGGAATGTACCTGATTGTCGGGTGTGCACTGGTCATCCTGGTCGTCCTGCTGAGGTCCGTGGTTGTGTACCGTTCGCGAGGCGCAGCAAAAGCTGGTTGAGTGGCGGAGTTCCGTGCCGCCGGAACCGTCGCCGAAGCCCATGAACTGGTCGGTGTCGTGCGGGACCGGCTTCCGGTGTGGGGCTGAACGGACCTAGCCGGAGCTAGGCGGGACTATTCATCGTCGCCTTCTCCGGTCTGGGTTTCGCGACGGCCCGGACCACCACCCATTCCGGAGTTGGGCTGGGGTGCCTCCGCCACGATCGAGGTGATTGTCGAGCGCAGGTACTCTGACAGAGTGGTCGCACCCTCGTCGCCGATGGACTCGGCGCGTCCGGTGAGCTCCCCGAGAGTCGACTCCGCGTAGCCGCTGGCGATGAGCTGGTCGTACAGCTCGGAGTAGGCCTCCTCGTACATCGCGTAGAACTCCTCGTTGTCGAGGAAGCGCTCCTTGAGGACGCCGCTGCCGCTGCCGCGGCTGCCTCCGCTGCGTCAGTTCCTGTCGCACCGGCTCGATCTGATCGGTGGGGACGAGGTATTTCAACTCATACCGGTTGAACGCGTGCATCGAGCTGGGCTCGCGTAGCCGGTGGCTGAGATCGTTCGAATGAGCCATAAGATCATTGTGGTTCCCCATTATCTCGACCGAATCGGGCAAACGCGGTATTTCACGGAGTTGGACGTACTGCGTTCGCAGTACGTCGTCCTGTCATGGGTGTCCTGGGCGGCACGGTGGATCACACTATTCGGACGCCTGTGTCGAGAATCACGGGCGACCAGCGGAAATTGACGTGTCCCTCCACTTGCATCTGGTGCCGTCGAGGTCAAGAATGGAGCACCTGCTGAACCGATACAGGTGCCCCGGACATGACTTTTCACCTCCGGGGCCTTTGTTATTGACTGCCGTTTCAGCCCGCGACTGAGATCCGCACCTGACGTGACGACACCATGATGACACCATGAGGAGGCATGACACCGTGACACGCAACGAGAACGCAGCCGTACTGACCCGCCTGGCTCACCCCCAGAAGATGTCCCGTAAACCGGTGCCGCGGCAGACCGAAATGGGACGTCGCCGTCGCCCGATCGCCATGCTCGCCCTGGCGCTCGGCGGGTTCGGCATCGGCACCACCGAGTTCGTCTCCATGGGTCTGCTGAACCTCATTGCCGACGACTTCGGTATCACCGAGGCCCAGGCCGGAACCATCGTCACCGCCTACGCCTTCGGCGTGGTCGTCGGTGCCCCGCTGATCACCACGCTGACCGGGCGGGTGCCGCGGCGTCGGCTGATCATCATCCTCATGGCGGCCTTCGTCCTGGGTAACCTGCTCACCGTCTTCACCTCGAACTACGGGCTGCTGCTCCTGTCCCGCTTCATCGCGGGCTTCCCGCACGGGGCCTATTTCGCCATCGCCAATCTCATTGCCGCGTCCATGGCGGAACCCGGCAAGCGGGGACAGGCCGTGGCCCGGATTTCGCTGGGGCTGGCGACCGCAACGGTAATCGGCGTGCCCGTCGCCCAGTGGCTCGGCCAGACCCTGGGCTGGAACGCGGCCTACGGACTGGTCGTGGTCATCGGACTGCTGTGTCTCGCCGGTCTGTGGCACTCGGTGCCCCACATGACGCTGATGCCGGCGACCCGGCCCAGTACCGAGATGGGCGCCCTGATCAATCCGCAGGTCGTGCTGACACTTCTGGCCGGTTCCATCGGCTTCGGCGGCATGTTCTGCGTCTACACCTACATCTCCTGGACCATGACCGAGCGAGCCAACTTCCCTGCGGAGTACATGTGGTTCGTGCTGATGGTCTACGGCATCGGCATGGTCATCGGGAATGCCATCGGCGGACGCCTGGCGGACATCAACGAAGACAGGTCGGTCATCGCCGCCTTCGTGATGATGGTCGTCATGCTGGTCACGTTCTTCGCGACCAGCACCGTGGCGTGGATGGCGATCCTGTCCTTCGGGTTGCTGTCGGTGGGCGGCGGTATTCTCGTGGTGAACATGCAGGCCCGACTCATGGATGTCGCCGGTGACGCGCAGAACCTGGCCTCGGCGATGAACCAGGCGGCGTTCAATATCGCCAACGGTGCCGGCGCTGCCGTCGGTGGCCTGGTGATCAGCGCCGGAATGAACTACTCCTACCCGGCACTGGCGGGCGCGGGTCTGGCGATCGGTGGTCTGATCTTCTTCATTCCAGCCGTTCTGCTGCGCCGCCGCAGCTAATGTTTCTCATGTGAAAAGATCGTCGGTCGCCCGTGCGGCCTTTCTCAGTCGTGCAACAGTGGCAGCGGCGACGGTCGCAGTGACTGCGGCGGCCACAGTGTCGGTGGCGCCCGCGGCACCGGGCTCGTCGGCGGCCCCCGGCTCGTCCGGGGCATCCGGGGTGACCGGGTCACTCGGCAGCGTCCGCCAGGCGCTGACCGCCGACCCGTACCGTCCGGAACTGCACTACACACCGGAACGGGACTGGACGAACGACCCCAACGGGCTGGTGTACCACGACGGGGTCTGGCACATGTACTACCAGTACAACCCGTCCGGCGGGATCTGGGGCAACATCTCCTGGGGGCACGCCACCAGTACCGACCTGATGGACTGGACCGAGCAGCCGGTGGCGATCCCGCAGACCTTCAACGAGTTGGGGGTCCCGGTCGAGGACATCTTCTCCGGGTCCATCGTCGTCGACCACGACAACACCAGTGGATTCGGTGGCCAGGACGCCGACACGAACCCGCCGTTGGTGGCGGTCTACACCAACAACAACACCGTGCTGAACCCACAGGCCCCGATGATCCAGGCGCTGTCGTTGGCCTACTCCACCGACGGCGGTTACACCTGGGAGAAGTACGAGGGAAACCCGGTGCTCGACCGGGGTTCGCAGAACTTCCGGGACCCCAGGGTGTTCTGGCACGAGGGTGATGACGGAGAGGGCTACTGGGTCATGGCGGTCGTCGAGGCCACCGACCACGAGGTCCTGCTGTACCGCTCCGACGACCTGAAGGACTGGGACTACCTGTCCACCTTCGGCCCGGCGAACGCGGTCGGTGGAGTGTGGGAGTGCCCGGACCTCTTCGAGGTGCCGGTCGACGGCGACCCGAACAACACCCGCTGGGTGTTGAGCGTGAACCTGAACCCCGGGGCGGTCGGTGGTGGCAGCGGCGGGCAGTACTTCGTCGGTGACTTCGACGGCACCACCTTCACCGCCGACGGTGAGGGTGAACGGTGGCTGGACTGGGGACGCGACTACTACGCGGCGGTCTCCTACGACAATGTGCCGGACGACCGGCGGATCATGACCGCGTGGATGAACAACTGGGACTATGCGCTGACCTCCCCGGGTTATCCGTGGCGCTCGGCGATGTCGCTACCCCGTGAGGTCTCGCTGACCGACACCGGGGATCGGCTGGAGCTGACCCAGCAGGTGGTGGACACCGTGGGTGACTACCAGCGGGACGATGAGGAGGTGACCATCGAGGACCTTTCGGTGCCGGTCGGCCGGCAGGCACTGGATGTCTCCGGTGACGTGCTGCGGCTGGATCTTGAGCTGGAGACGGGGGACGCGGACAAGGCCGGCATCATCGTGCGGCAGTCCGACGACGGTTCACAGGGCACCAGGATCGGTTATGACGCGACGACCGGGAAGATGTACGTGGACCGGACGGCGTCGGGGCTGACCGGCTTCAGCCCGAAGTTCGCCTCGGTGTCATCTGCCCCGGTGTCCCCGGCGGCACAGGTGACTCCGAACGGGGACGGTGGCACAGACACGGTCACCCTGCAGATCTACCTGGACCGCAGCTCGGTCGAGGTGTTCTCGGAGGACGGGACCAGGACGATCACCGACACGATCTTCCCCGACACCACTTCCCGCGGGATGAGCACCTTCGCCGAGGGTGGGGACGCCACGGTCCGCTCGCTGACGGTCACGCCGATGGGGAAGTAGGGACCTCCCAACCACGGCACAAGTCAGAACACCGGCCATGGCACCGCGGGCATCATCCCGTGCGGGACGGGGAAGTGGGCGGTCTTCACCAGGTCCTCGCAGCGTCGGGCGCACATGCTGACCTCGGTGTCGCTGAGGAGACCGGAGAGTTGGCGGTACAGTTCGGCGCCGGGGGACAGGGCGTGCTGCAACTCACTGACCGCGGTGAGTTCGGCGTCCTGCAGCGGCTCGCCGACCCACCCCCACAGCACGGTGCGCAGCCGGTCGTCGGTGTGGAAGGTCAGCCCGTGGTCCACACCGTGACGGTGGCCGGATGCCATGGGCAGGACGTGCCCACCCTTGCGGTCGGCGTTGTTGACGATGATGTCGAAGACAGCCATCCGCCGAAGGGCGGTGGAGTCCTCGTGGATGAGCGAGACCGGACGGTCCAACTCATCGACGGCGTCGAGCACGCGGAGCCAGCCGGCGGTGAGGCGGGCGGGGAGTTCGGCGATACCGACAATGTCGACAGGGTCGACAGGGTCGACAGGGTCGACGGCATCATGGCCTGGCTCGGTGTCGCACCAGCGTTGCACCATGCCGGGGCCGAAAGGGCCGTCGGAGAGCCAGGTCTGCGGCACAATGTCCCAGCCCAGGGCCTCGGAGACCAGGTAGGACGCCACCTCGCGCTGGGCCAGGGTGTGGTCGGGGAAGTCCCACAGCGGTTTCTCACCGGCGGTGGGCTTGTAGACGACCCGGGTGTCGCCGATGCGTCCAAGGAAAGTGGCGTTGGACGCGGTGGTGAGCTGGCCCTCGATCTCGATCGGGCCGTCCGGCACGGGGTTGGTGGCGTCACCCATCTACGCGGAATCGCGCCCGGCGGCGACGACGGACCGGGTGCGGTCGATGAAGGCGCGGGCGGCACCGACGGGGATGCGGACGATGAACACCTCGTCCGGCTCGACCTCCAACTCGAAGTTCTCCGGGTCCTCCTGCAGGGCCTCGACCTGGTCGAGGTCGAGCTCCGGGGGTGGTGCGGCCTCCACCACGACCTGTGAGGTGGTGGGGTCCCAGCCGAGGGTGAGCACCCCGGCCCGGAACTTCTCCTGCAGCGGCATGTCCAATGGCTCCTCATCGACGAGCAGGTCAGGCGTGCTGTCCGGGATGGTGATGGAGGTGGCGTCCGAGGAGCGCAGCGTGTCGAGGAGCTGTTCTACACCGTCGGCCAGTGCACCTGCCTGCTGCTTCTCCAGAGAGACGCTGACCGTCTCATCGCGTTCGGTGGCCTGCAGGTAGAACGTCCTGTCTCCAGGCACGCCCACGGTGCCGACAACGAAGCGGTCGGGCCAGTCGAATCCGTGCGTGATCATGGGCATGACGCCAAGTGTAGTTGTCTAGTGTCCGGCTCCGCCGCCGATCCGGTCGTCGGTGGGGGCGTCGGTGGAGTCGGACGAGGCGGCGGGGCGCAGCCACGACAGGTCGCCGGCGGAACTGTTCACGGTGAACACCTGGGTGCTGTTGGGGCCCTCGGAACCGCTGCTGCCGTAATGGATGACGGTGACGGACGCCGGGTCGGCATGGATGCGCTGGAAGTTGTCCAGCGGCATCCCGTAGGCATCGGCGATGAGTGACTTGATGATGTCGCCGTGGGAGACCGCCGCCCACACCGCATGCGTGCCGTGGGTTTCGGTGACCTCGGTGTCGTGGCGTCGGATGGCCTCGACGGCGCGTGCCTGCATGGCGGGCAGGGACTCGCCACCGGGGAAGACCGCGGCGCTGGGTTCGCCGAGGACCGTCTTCCAGAGCGGTTCCTTCGCCAACTCGGAGAGCTTTCGGTTCTGCCAGTCGCCGTAGTCGCATTCGGTGATCCCGGCCTCGACGGTGATCTCTGTGGCGGTGTTGTCGGCGCTGGCAGTGCTGGTGGGGATGTCCTGGTGGGCGAGGATGGCGTCCGCGGTCTGTCGGGTGCGCTCCAGCGGGCTGGTGACGATCCGGGCGAGCGGGACGGCGGCGAGGCGTTCGGCGGTACGCCCGGCCTGGTCCAGGCCCTTGTCGTCGAGGAGGACGCCCGGGGTGCGTCCGGCGAGGACCCCGGCGGTGTTCGCGGTGCTGCGCCCGTGGCGGACGAGGATGACGGTGGCCATAGGGACGAGGATAGTCGGGATGGCTGCCGTCACGTCTGGAACTGGTGAGCTCGTTGACGGGGAAGATACGCCCCGTGAGGCGCGAACGTCAGCTCAGCCCGAGATGCAGCAGCAGCGCTTCGTCCACCCCGGAGAGGTCCTCAGCGGACAGTGATCCGAGACGTCGTACGAAGCGTGACACGTCGAGCGACCGGACCTGTTCTGCCTGTGCTTTCGAGTCCACCTCGAGTCCATTGACGCTGTCCGGGGTGACGAGGAACTGGAACGGAAGAATCTTGCGGACGTTCTTGGTGAAGGGAACGACCGTGAGAACTCCTCGGCCGGTACGGGAAGAGACGCTGTTCCTGGCGTTGTTGGAGACGATGCTCACGCGCCGGGTCTTGTTGGCTTCGCTGCCGACGGTGGGGTCGAGTTCGACAAGCCAGACCTCTCCGCGACGCATCAGTCTTCGTTCTCCAGTCCGTCGGAAGATGCCGATTCCCAGGCAGAAGCAGTGGCATTGTCCGCGTACCATTCGGCGTCAGCCTCGGCATATGCCTCTTCCAGCAGCTTCTCCCGGAGTGCATGAACGGCCTCATGCAGCGCACCGGACCGGGTGGTGCCGGTCTGTTCCATGTAGGAGTTCAGGAACGCGAGATCCCGACGGGGGAGCGTGGCACTGATCTTCTTACTAGCGGTCATACCGGTAATCCTACTGATTATCCTACTGGTCGGGAAGGAGCTGGATCCCGGCCGTCTGGAACTTCTTCCGGGTCCTGGCGGACGCACCGATGAGGACGACGGACCGTGCCTCACGGGCGGTGGGGAGGTCCGTGAAGGAATCCGTGACGAACTCGGCGTCCTGAACCGGGACGTCCAACTCTCGGAGGGCCTCGACCTTGCGCTCTGCAAGCCGGTGGTCGGCGACGTCCATCCCGGTCGGGGTGGTGGTGAATGTCGTGCCGGAGAGCAGGTCGAAGGGGACCCCGGCGGTGTCCAGCAGTGCCCGGGCGAGGCGGTGTTCGGTGGCGGTGGCGATGACGATTCTCGCGCCCTCGGCCTTCTGCCGCCGGATACGCTCGACGGCGGAGCTGCGGATCCAGGGGCCGGAACGTCCGACGCGGTGGCCGAAGGACGCCACCCGCCGAGCGAACTCCGGGTCGTCGAGACCGCGTAGCGCGATCCTGGCGATGCGCACGCCGGTGATTCGCCGGTGCTCGTCATCCCGGAGGAAGAGTCTCTTGATGGCGAGGGGGATGGCGGGGAGCAGGCGCAGCGGTCGCTGGCAGAGTTGTTCGATGGTGAACACGGTGAAGGTGTCGCGGGTGGTGATCACGCCGTCCAGGTCGTAGATGACGACGTGGGGAGTCGGTTCGGACGGTCCGGACGGCATAGACGGCACGGTGGGCATGCGGCTGAGCCTAGCAATACAGCTATGGTCACAATGCTGCCCTGGGCGATGTCATTCATGATATCAACGTGCGGAGGTGAGATTGATGACGTCAATCGTGGTTCGCGGGCTCGACGAGACCGTGAAGAAGAGGTTGGCTGAGCAGGCAAAGGAGCATGGTCGATCCATGGAGGCAGAAGTAAGGGATATTCTCACCAGGGAAGTCGACAGGCCGAACATCGGTCTTGCACTGATGCACATGGCCCAGGGCCTGGGTGGGGTCGATGAGTTGGACATCCCTGAGCGCAATGATCGGGCAAGAGCAGTGGATTTCGAATGATCGTCCTTGACACGAACGTCATCTCGGGAGTTTTCCGCAGCTCGCCGGATCAGCAGGTCGTGAGCTGGTTGAAGACGGTGGGCGGTGACGTGGCAATTACTGCGGTCACGGTCGCTGAACTTCTTGCGAGTGTGCACAGACTGCCCGACGGTCGTCGCAAGTGGGAGCTTCGTGCGGGGATCAACACGGCGCTCCGGCCGTACCGTGACACTCGGTCGATCCTGTCTTTCGATGAGGATGCGGCCGAGGCATATGCCGAGATCCTCTCCTCCAGGGATGCTGCTGGACTTCCGATAGCCATGGCGGATGCGCAGATCGCCGCCATCTGCCGTACGCACGGCGCAATCTGTGCCACGCGAAACTCGAAGGATTTCGCCAGAACGGGAGTTGAGCTGATCAACCCCTGGATTGTCTGATCGGCGCCGACGTGGTCGCAGTGTCCGATCCCACGGTGGACACGGTGGACACGGTGGATACGGTGGACACGGTGGACACGGTGGACGAGGATGCTCGGCGTCGCCCTCGGTGGTCGAGGCGGTCCGACGGCTGGCGGTACCTAGAGGTGGCTAGATCAGCTTCAGCCGTCGCTGTCGGTAACGCCTGCCGGTCGGCAGGACCAGGGTTTTCGGGACGACCTCCAGGTCACCGGGCTCCGTCGGCAGTGAGGTCTCCACGAGGATCGGGAAATGGTCGGAACCGTCCTGCGGCAGCGAGGTGACGGACGGGGAGACGTAGCCGTGGGACAGGGCCAGGTCGTAGCTGCCGCGGAAGACCCCGTAGTTGCGGTAGGTGGCCGAGTCGCTGCTGGACAACGTGTATCCATAGGGCACGACATGTTTAGCCAACCCGGACTGGAACAATGGGTAGTTGAAGTCGCCGGCCATCACCGACGGCAGGCCGGGGCCGAGATCGTGCAGGGCGCCGACCGCGGTGCGGACCTGCTGGCGACGCAGGGAGTTGCTGGCGGTGAGCGGGGCGGCGTGGAAGGACGAGATCATCACCTCACCGCCGTGGAGGTTGTCGTGCGCCAGCACGGTGGCCAGTCGTTCTTCGCCGGGTTTCATCACCACGTCGTGCAGGGACTTCTCCAGCGGCATGGTGAGCAGGGAGCGGGGGTCGAACCGGCTGGGACGCAGGTACACCGCCAGGCCGAGCCGACTGCCGGAGGTGGACTGCACCAGCTCCAGGTCGCCGATTCTGGTGGGCAGGGATTCGGTGTCGGCCTCCTGCAGGCAGAGCGCGTCCGGATCGTGAAGCTCCGCCAACGGGGCCAGTTCTCCGGCGGCGTTGTGGTGGTGGAGGTTGTAACTGATGAGCTTCATCGTGGTCCAGGGTAGTCCAGGAGGCCGGGTGAGGTGGGGATCTCACCGTGTATTGCCAGGTCAGCTCGGAGATGCCGTGCCGATTTTCCAGTAGCTGCAGAAGGTCACGTCCGACTTGGGGACGCCGCGGTCGCGCACCAGGTGGCGGCGAACGGCCTTGATGAGACCGGACTCCCCGACGGTGAAGCCGTAGACGCTCTCCGGCAACGAGAGCCCGCGCAGGGCCGGCGATGCCTTCGGTGCCGTGGACGACGAAGTCGACGTTCATTTCTGTCTCGGATCCGTCTGACGCCCCGCATGACCCGGCCGATGCAGACCCAGCGCGGAAGTCACGGATGGTGTCGTTGCGGATCACCGGGCGGGTGTCCTTCGGCAACGCCATGAACGTCAGGA
>NZ_JBQQOC010000034.1:0-20462 GCF_052264515.1 Candidatus Corynebacterium faecigallinarum | reverse complement strand
CTGGAATCTCTTCCCCCCGCTCGCTGCGGCACTCGACATAATCTACACACCCCACACACAGACCACAAACCCGCAGGTCACGATACTGACGGCGGGATTAGGGCTCTCTGCCCGTCGCACGCACCGCGTACGTCGCGTACACCGTGCCCACCGTGCCCACCGTGTCCAGCCAGCCGTCGACTTACGTCCGCGCCGGCTCCTGTAGTCCGAAGTACGACGTCACCGCCGCATGGTCCTGCACACTGGCTCGACGAGCAGCTCCCTTCAGCGCCGCGGCAGTCACACCAGAGAGCACCACACCAGCGATGATCATCAACAACAGGGTGGGCAGCGTGTCAGACACTGGCCAGGTGGCCCCGGCCGCTCCCGGAGTATCGTCAGCTGCCTCTCCCATGACCACAAGAGGGGCGAGCATCACAATGACGCCCAGAACTGTAGTCACCGCCACCCCGATTCCTTGTCGGCGGGGATACATCACAGTGACGGCTACGCCAAGCCAGGTCATCGCCTGCAACAACGCGCCCACCGCCGCGAACGCACCTGTTGCGACCAACCATTCGGCAGGTCCGGTCCAGTGGAGAATTGGGAATGCCCCGCTCGCCGTCAACCAGCCGAGTCCGTCGTACAACGACCATTCAAGGACGGCCGCCGACAGAAACACCGAACCAAAGCCCACCGGAATCTCCCATGCTCGTCGCATCACCGCCCGGATCCAGTCCTCACGCGAACCGCCGAAGACCAGCCACTGGTTCAGCGAGAGCTCGGACTGGACCATACGGACGAACATGGCGACGACGACCAGCGCAAGGGGAACCCAGATCATCGTGGTGGTGGCCTCCACGTGGGCGAATCCACGCAGAAGCGCCTGCACCGGCAGTATCATCACGGCACAGGTCACGATCAGCGCTCGGTTGCCGATGTTCGCATAGGTGTCCAGGACGCGTCGATGTCCGTTCGTCTTCGCGGCATTCGTCTCCATACGGCTGAACGGGTCCATCGCCATCCGGATGACACCTGCAGTACTACTTTCTCTGCTCGAAGATTCTCCCGCTTCTTCTGCTCCCTCATCGACCTCGCGGTCCATCTTCCGGAGGGAGACCACTCCCGACACCGTTGACAACACGACGACAGCGACAGCCACCACGAGGAGATCCGGCGTCGCCCACCCGGCAAGCCGCCAGATGCCCCACATCAGCAGCATGATCAGTAAGAAGGTCGTCACGCCGATTGCTCCACCGAGTACCCGGTGGGCCTGTCGCCCTGACTGTCCGAGTCCGAACACCCGCAGTTGGTCCTGGGTCATGGTGAACGCCGACGCCATAGTCAGACCAGCGATGATGAGGAAAGCACCGACTGCGAGGCGTGGAAGGGTAGCCATTCCGTCGCTGGCGCTCATCGACCATAGAATCAGCACAACGACCGTCGGTACCCACCGCGCCATCGGCTCCGTCGACAGAGCCCCGCGCCACAGTGTCAGGTGAGTCCGGAACGGGACGCCACCGAGAATTCTCGGCCCAGTTGTCGCGACCGGCGCGTTCGTCTCGGTTGCCACAGTCATCACCGCCCACCGCCCCGGGCAAGCACCGTCTCCTGCAAGTCAGCGGCCGTCGCCGACAGCTCCAGGTCATCAACGGCAGTTCTCAGGACGCTCCTCTGCCCGCTCGCGTCCAGCACCACCCGGCGCGCCCCGGCAGCGGCGTCCTCCCGGAGGACATGCACGCGGACCTGCTCGAGCAATGCGTCCACCGCCGTCGTGGTGCCACGCACCACCACGGTATCGCCGGTCAGCGTATCGACGTCCTGCACCGTCGTGACATGCCCCTGGGCGAGCAGGATCACCGAATCCAGCAGGCGGGCAGCGTCCTCCACGTGGTGGGTGGAGATGATGAAGGTGCGTTCCGGGTCGCCGCCGATCTCGTCGAGCAGCACCCGGTACAGCGCATCCCGGTTCTGGACGTCCAGGCCCAGGTAGGGCTCGTCCAGCAGGGTGATCTCGGCGCTGGCGGCCAGCCCGATCACGTTGCCGACCAGGGTCTTCTGCCCTCGGGAGAGCTCGGAGAACCGTGCCTTGGTGTTCACACCGAACAGGTCGACCAGGTGGGTGGCAAAGGAGTCGTCCCAGTTCTGCCAGCGGGACGCGCCGATGTCCATCAGGGTGCGCACCCGCATCTGAGGCGGGTAGGGAATGTCCGCACCGCCGAGGACGATGCGGTCGAGCACCGGTTGGTTGTCCCGGACGGGCTCACCGCCGATCGTGATCTCCCCGTCGGTGACGACCTGGCCAGCGATGGACCGCAGCAGGGTGGTCTTGCCGGCGCCGTTGCGTCCGATCAGGCCGTGGACGTGGCCGAGCGGGATCTCGCAGGTGATGTCGTCGAGCGCACGGGTCCCGCCGAACGTCTTGGACACGGAGTTCAGTCGGATCGTGCTCATGAAGCTGCTCCTTCGAGTTCGTAGTAGTTGCGGTCCGGCCCCTGGACCAGGCCGATGGTGCCCTGGTGCGGGAGGTCGAAGGTGAGGTTGTCCAGGACCGTCCGGTTGCCGAAGCGGCGGGACAGGGTCTCGGCGGTCACCAGGTTGTCTGAGTAGGTGGTGTTCACGGTCTTCTCTCTTCCTAGTTCCCGGCGCGACGTGCGCCGCCGATGAGGCTGGTGACCGACCAGGACGGTCGGCCGAGGGTGGATGTGGTTCTGGCGTAGGACACCATGAACCAGGCGCCGAGTGCTGCGGCGCCCAGGGCCAGGAGACTCGGCCATAGTGACGACGTGCCGTCGAAGTAGACGTTGGAGGTGAAGTTCAAGACGATGCCCAGGACGAGTCCGATGGGCTGGTAAACGACCCTCCAGGCGGCCGGGCCGCGGCGGGCGAGGAGGACCCGGTAGTAGAGCGGGGTTGCAGACCCGGTGCCGGCGGTCGTACCGAGGCGTCCGGTGAGCATGTTCCGGTAGCGCCAGAGCATCACCGCGACCACCGTACCGACGCCGACCACCGGCAGCAGCAACGTCCAGACGGGGATCTGTTCTGCCTGGGCGATCGGTCGGATGTGGGCGATCACCGGGAAGACCAGGTGGGTGACCAGCACCAGCGCCACCAGCAGTCCGTGGTCCAGCAGCCAGTGGCGCATGGCCAGGCCGTACATCCGGTACCGGGTCGGCAGAACGATGACCAGCAGTGTCGCCAGGGCGGGGACAATGAGACCGCCGGTGATGGCGGGCAGAGGCTGCCACTCCGAGGCGAACTGGATCATCGTGGAGTAGGTGAAGAACGCCAGCAGTACGGCGAGGATGAGCATGACGACGGTGTTGCTGGTGGACCGGTCGGCCCGCAGCCGCTGCCAAGGGAAACGCATGGTCGGGCCGGTGGAGTCCCGCGTGGTGGCTTCGGTGACTGTGGTGGTCACAGCTGTTCACCCCCGGTGAGTTGGACGACGGCCTCCTCCAGGTCGACGGCCTCGGTGTGGACGTCCGCCAGTGCTGCGTCGGGCCAACATTTCGGGGCAGCATCCGACGCTCCCCCGACGGCCCCATTCGTACCGGCCGCACTGTTCACACCCAGGTCGATGACCGCGCGCGACGCTCCGGCCATGTCCTGCCGGGACAGCACACTGGCCGGCGGCAGGGCGGCGACGACGGTGTCGACCCGCGCGGTTGACCCGGTGATCCGGACGAACCGTCCCTCCAGGTCGCCGGCATCGATGTCGTGGACCAGGCGTCCACTCTCCATCACCAGCACGCGGTCGACGATCCGCTCCAGGTCAGGCAGGTGGTGGGTGGAGATCACGATGAGCCGCGGGTCGTCCTGCACCGACTCCATCAGTGCGCGGTAGAACAGGCGGCGGCTCTGGGCGTCCAGGCCAACGTAGGGCTCGTCCAGCAGCGTGACCTGCGTGTGTGCCGCGAGGCCGATGATGATGCCCACCGCAGTACGCTGTCCTCGCGACAGCGTGCCGTAGCGCAGCGCGGGTTCCAGGTCGAAGGCGTGCACCAGACGTACCGCCTCCTCCATGTCCCAGCGCGGGTGGCGTCGGGCAGCGAACTGAAGGATCGAGGCCACCGTCCACGAGGGCACGTAGTCGATGTCGACGCCGGTCAGGCTGGTGTTCGCCATCACGTGCGGGGCGTCGAAGGCATCACGGGAGGTGGTTCCGGACGCGCCGACGGTGCCGTCGCGACCGCCGGCAACGCTGTGCACGACGTGCCCGATGGTCGGACGCAGCTGCCCGGCGATCAGCCCGAGCAGGGTGGTCTTGCCGACGCCGTTGCGTCCGACAACACCCACCACGCCGGTGCCCAACTCCACGGAGAGCGGCCCGAGGACCGGTGGGATCCGGAGGCTGGTGCGCCCTGCGGTGGGACGGTTCACCGTGGCATCGGTGAGCGTGACGGTGGCCGTGCCAGTGGCGGTGTGGTTCATGACTCCAGTCCTCTGCTCTCGGCGACCTGGTCGAGGAGACGACCCAGGTCCTCACGTGGCATGTCGAGCTTCATCGCCTCGTCCACCAGGGGCACGAGGAAGTCCGCGGCGAAGGACTCCCGTCGTCGGGCGAGAATCACCTCGCGCGCACCGGCCTCGACGAACATGCCCAGGCCCCGTTTCTTGGCCAGGACGCCCCGTTCGACCAGCAGGGTCAGGCCCTTGCGCGCGGTCGCGGGGTTGATGCTGTGGAAGGCCGCGAGTTCATTGGTGGACGGCGCGCGCTCGCCCTCGGGAAGGGATCCGTCGACGATCGAGTCCTCGACGAGTTCGGCGATCTGCCGGAACAGCGGGACAGTTGTCTCGTCCACCAGGCTCACCTCCTTCCCTGGCTGTGGTTGTTGGCCAGCAGTTGGACGCCACGGTCGACGGTAAGCGTTCGTTGGTTCGTTACTTGTGTAACTAACCATCGCACGTCATATTCGACAACGCAAGGGGGTGGCCGAAAGCAGCACGGTCCGCCCAATGACCAGCAACCATCCCAATCAGATCGATAGGTGGTGCACACTGGAGAAAAACACTGTGAACAAACCCGATAAATACACCGAGGACACCAACCATGCTCGAGCGCACAATCATCTACGTCGACACCTCCTACCTGCTCGCCAGCTTCTACAACACCTGGGCCACAGGCGCCCGAGCGCAACTCGAGATCGATCTACCCGAAGTGGTCAACGTCCTGGAATGCAGGGCAGTCAACCAGCTCAACCAACCGGTGCACCGACAGAACTGGTACGACGGCATCCCTGACTCGGGCCCGCACCGCTACCAGCGCGCCCTGCGCTCCTGCCCCGGTGTCCAACTTCGAGCCGGACAACTCATCGAGTGGGGCGACCGACGCACCCAGAAGGCGGTCGACACCAGACTGGTCGCCGACATGGTGCTCAGCTCCGCCAACCGCGAGGTCACCGACATCATCCTGGTCTCCGGCGACGCCGACATGCTCCCCGGCGTCGAGGAATCCGTGGCCCGCGGGGTACGCGTGCACCTCTACGGCTTCGGCTGGGACTCCATGTCCTCCAACCTGCGCTACGCCTGCGATACCACCACCATCCTGGATCCGCGGGAGCACTTCGCCGAGTGCATGCGGCTGGAGGTGCTCGAAGGGCCGCTGAAGGCTGGCGGGACTGCCGAGACGACGGAGACGACTGAGCCTGCCGAGCCTGCTGAGCCAGCTGACACGGCTGAAACCGCTGAAGCCGCCGGGTTCGGGGAGGTGACTGAGCCTGCTGGCTCCGACCGCGCCGTCACCACCGCCACAGGCGAGACCGCAAACACCGTCACAGACCAGACCACCGCCCCATGCCAGGACGACGGCACCCCGGAGTCCACCGGCGCGAACGGCCACAGCGTCCGACAGCACAAGCCGATCGGTGACGCCGAACCAGTCGAGGATCTTTCCGGCACCAGTGCGGTCCCGGACGTCCGACGTCGCAGCGGAGCGGCCACAGCCCAGGCTTCCGCCGCTCCAGCCGACACCGCTCGCGCCTCGGACGCTGCGGCAGAGTCCGCGACCCCGAACGATGCCGCACCGTCGGCAGCCCCCTCCGCAACCTCCTCAGCAGCACCGTCCGCTGCTGCCACCCCGGCGTCCCACGCCCCCTCCCCGGCCGACCTCGCGAACCGCGGCCGGGCGTCCACTCCCACCAGCGCCGACGCAGGTGCGCCCGCGACCGACAGCGCCGACGGCGCCAGTGGTGACGACAGCGCCAAGGACGCCGCCGCGCCGAAGCCCGGAGCATCCCGTCCCACCCCGGGGTCGGCGCGTCCTACCCCGGCGATGATGGCGTCCCGACGCCGCCTGCGGAACCGCTACGTCCCGCTGCCCACCGAAATCTGGCAGTCCGGTGGCCAGCAGAGCCCCTTCGACATCGGCGAACAGTACGCGATCTGGTGGTACCACAACGCCATCGACGACGATCAGCGCGACGAGGCCCACACCTACACCGGCGGCGGCCTGCCCCCGGAGATCAACCGGCCACTGCTCCAGTTCGCCTGCGAGACCCTCCACGAGTACACGCTGACCGAGTCTCAGCGGGTGAACCTGCGCGACGGCTTCCACTCCGGCATCCGCGGCATCCTCATGAAGAAGTAGGACGCGACAACGCGGCACAAAGAGGCACGGTGTCGGGGCGTTGTGAGAAGATTCTCGACATGACCGACTCCGCCGCGTCCGAACCCGCGCCCGAGACAGCAACAGCAGCCGCCACAGCGGCTGAGACTGCACCTGTTGTCGAGACCGAGGCTCCCGGCTCCGACAGTGCCTCCCACCCGGACCGTTCCGGCCACGGGGTGCTGTACCTGCTGGGACAGCTGTTCGGCGCCGGGGCCGCAGCCTCCATCGTCACCCTGGGCGCCTGGTTCGTCCTGTCGCGGACGAACATGCCCGCCTTCTCCTCCTCCAACGTCACCAAGGCGCTGGCCAGCGCCGGCGGGGTCATCGTCCTGGTCGTCGTGGCGTTCCTGCTCTACGCCGTCCTGCACGCGCGCACCCCCTACCCGCAGTGGGCCACCTGGAAACGCGCCGCCACCACCCTGCTGTGCTGGCTCGCCCCCGCCGGCCTGGTCATCGCCGCCCTGGCGATCCCACTGGCCGCCACCCGGCTCTACCTCGACGGCATCAGTGTGGACCAGGCGTTCCGCACCCAGTTCTTCACCCGTATGACCGACCAGCCCGGTTACGCGGACATGGCCTACCTGGACGCGCCGAGCTTCTACCCGCGGCTCTGGTTCCTCACCGGCGGCATCTTCGCCAATGTCTTCGGTCTGGCGGGCTGGGCCGCCTTCCAGCCGTGGGCACTGATCACCCTCGCCGCCGCCGGCTCCATGCTGGTCCCGGTGTGGCGCCGACTGACCGGCTCGCTGCCCCTGGCCACGCTGATCGCCGTGCTGACCACCGCCGTCGTCCTGCACACCGCCCCGGAGGAGCCCTATGCCGCGGTCGTGGCCTTCGGCATCCCCGCCGCGCTGGTGATGTCCGGACGTGCCGTCCGCGGCTCCACCCCGGCCATGGTCGGCCTGGCGATCTACCTGGGCCTGTCCGCCAACCTCTACACCCTCTACACCGGCACCTCGGCCCTGACCGTCGTGGTCATCGCCCTGATCGTCGCGGTGCGGTCGAAGAAGATCGCACCGCTGCTGCGCCTGGTCGCCGTGGGCCTGGGCGCCCTGGTCATCGCCGCGATCGGCTGGGCCCCCTACCTGCTGGCGATGCTCACCTCCGAACACGGGGCCACCGGTCGCGCCCAGCACTACCTGCCGCAGGCCGGCACCGAGGTCCCCACCCCTTTCTTCGACCTCAACCTGGTGGGCATCCTCGGCCTGGTGTGCCTGGTGTGGATGGTGCTGCGGGTGCAGCGCAGCCAGGTCCGCGCCCTGCTCGCCGGCCTCGCGGTCTGCTACGCCTGGGTGCTGGGGTCGATGCTGCTGCCGGTACTCGGCACCACGCTGCTGGGCTTCCGCATGGAGCTTCCCATCGCCCTGATCCTGGTCACCGGCGGTGCCATGGCACTCAACGACCTGCGCCACACCGGCATCCCGAAGGCCTACCCGCAGTTCGTCAGCGAGTCGGCGTCCAAGAAGGTCACAGCGATCCTCGGTGCCGTGCTGACCTTCGCCGCGGCGTCCTACGTGGTGGACATCCCGCTGAACAATCGCGCCCAGATCGACCTGGCCTACACCGACACCGACGGCGACGCCCAGCGCGGCGACCTCTTCCCCGCCGACTCCACCGTCTACTACGAGGATGTCGACACCATCCTCCGGGAGCGGCTCGACCTCGGCGAGGAGCGTGCCGGCACCGTGGTGCTCACCGATGAGAAGAGCTTCATGGCCTACTACCCGTACCACTCCTACCAGGCGATGACCTCGCACTACGCCAACCCGTTGGGACGCTTCGAGGACCGCAACGCCGAGATCGAGGCGTGGACCGAACTCTCCGAGCCCGATGAGCTCCTCGCCGCGATGGACGCCGCCACCGAGGCCAACGGGTGGGACGGCCCGCACGCGATGGTCATGCGCGGCGAGGCGTCGGACGTGGCGGAGCCTGGTGCGTCCTTCTCCTTCCGGCTCTCGGAGGACATCTACCCCAATGACCCGAATGTGCGCTTCACCACAGTGAACTTCCAGGCCTCGGCTTTCGCGCAGGGCTGGACGCTGGAACAGGCCGGTCCGTTCGTCGTCGCGGTCCGGGACTCAGCCCAGGAGTAGACCCCGGAGTAGCACCGGGAGTGGCACCGGGACAGGCCCATCCGCGATATTCGCTTAGGCAGGGCCGGGTCACTCCCGTAACATGTCCTCCTATGTCACGTCTCGAACAGGATGCACCGGGTGAACCGTCGGAGACAGCTCCGAAGGATTCCCCCACTACCTCCACCACCCCTTCCGCCAGCGGTGTCGACCGGCTCAAGCGCATCGCGGTGATCTCCGGCCTCGCCGGGCTGATCCTGTTTCTGCTGACCCCGTTCCTGCCGGTCAACCAGGAACAGTCCAGCTTCTCCTGGCCGCAGGACAATGACCTGACCAGCGTCAACGCGCCGCTGATGGCCTATCACCCGCAGGACATGGACATCACCCTGCCGATCGGTGAGGTCCGCGACCTCAACGGCACGCAGACCACCGTCCTGTCCACCGTCCCGGACAACGCCGAGGACGCCACGCTGCGCGGCCTGTTCGTCCGCTCCACCCCCGACGGTCTCGACGTGGTCGTCCGGAACTCGGTGGCGCTCTCGGTCGACACCGCTGACCTGGCTGACCTTCCGGCGGACGCCCAGCTGCGGATCACCTCCGACGCGAACGAGACCCGCGCCTGGATTCCGGACGCCACCGACTCCGACGGCAATGCACTGGAAGGTGGCTTCGGCGACGACATCCGGCCGATGCTCACCGGCATCTTCACCGAGATGACCAACACCCCGGAGAACGCCGCCGCGGCGATCGACGCCGGCCTGCAGGTCGACGTCACCGTGGACTCCCGGTTCACTTCCTCGCCCTCGATGGTCAAGATCGCCGCAATGATCCTGGGCGTGATCTTCACCGTCATCTCGCTGACCGCGCTGCACAAGATGGACATCCTGGACCGACGGACCACCGCCCGACGCCGGTTCTTCCCCGCCGGTTGGTGGCGTCCGCGCTGGCTCGACGGCGTCGTCGGCGGCGTCCTGGTGGTCTGGTACTTCATCGGCGCCAACACCGCCGACGACGGCTATCTGCTGACCATGGCCCGCTCCAGCATCGAGTCCGGCTACATGTCGAACTACTACCGCTGGTTCGGGGTCTCCGAGTCGCCGTTCGGTGCGCCGTACTACGACCTGCTGGCAGTGATGACACACGTGTCGACATCGTCGATCTGGATGCGTCTTCCGGTACTCATCGCCAGCTTCCTGACCTGGATGCTGCTCTCCCGTGAGGTGCTGCCGCGCCTGGGCACCAAGATCGGACAGCGCAAGGTCGCGCACTGGACCGCCGCGATGGTCTTCCTGGCCTTCGCCATGACCTACAATAACGGTCTGCGCCCCGAGCCCGTCATCGCCCTGGGTGCGCTGCTGACCTGGGTCTGCATGGAGCGCGCGATCGCCACCGGACGCCTGCTCCCCGCAGCGATCGGTGTCATCGTCGCCGCCTTCTCCCTGGCTGCCGGGCCCACCGGCCTGATGGCCGTGGCATCCATCCTGGTCGCCCTGTCCGGCCTGATCCGCATCGTGGTGCGACGTCTGCCGCTGCTGGGGGCAGGTGAGGGTGCCTCGCGCAAGAAGATCTTCGGCGCGGTCAGTGCCCAGATCGCCCCCTTCCTCGCCGCCGGCACCGCCGTGCTCATCGCCGTCTTCGGCGACCAGACCTTCGCCTCGGTGATGGAGGCGATCGGCGTGCGTGGCCCGGTCGGACCGTCCCTGTCCTGGTACGAGGAGCCGACCCGCTACACCGAGCTGCTGAAGCAGACCGTCGACGGGTCCTTCCCCCGCCGGTTCTCCGTCCTGATGATGCTGCTGTGCCTGGCGGTCGTCATCGGCTCGATGCTGCGCAACCGCAGGGTGCCCGGCACGGCGCACGGCCCGGCACTGCGTCTGACAATGGTGGTCATCGGAACGATGTTCTTCATGACCTTCACCCCCACCAAGTGGACCCACCACTTCGGTGTCTACGCCGGTATCGCCGCAGGCCTGGCGGCACTGGCTGCGGTCGCGGCGTCCACCATGGCGATGCGTTCGGCACGCAACCGCCTCATCTTCCTCGGCGGCTGCCTGCTGCTGTTCGCCTTCACCCTGGCCGGCACCAACGGCTGGTGGTACATCTCCAGCTTCGGCGTGCCGTGGTGGGACAAGACCGTGCAGATCGCCGGCATCGAGATGTCGACCGTGACCATGATCCTGGCACTGTTGGTCATGCTCTTCGGCGTGATCGTCGGCTTCCTCAACGACATCCGCGAGGCCAAGGCCACCACCAACGATGAACTGCGTGACATCGACGAGAAGGAGGCCGCCCAGGCGAAGCGTTTCGCCGGTGTCGCCTCCGCCCCGATCGCCGTGCTGACCGCCATCGTGGTGGTCTTCAACCTCGCCTCCCTCGGCAAGGCCGTCGTCGGCCAGTGGCCTGCGTACACCGTCGGCAAGGGCAATCTCACCTCGCTGACCGGCGACAGCTGTGGTCTCGGCGGGGCCGCCCTGGTGGAGGCCGACACCAACGACTCCTTCCTGGAGCCGATCGGCGACACCGACTTCTCCGACTCCCTGGTCTCCGAGAATTCCCGCGGCTTCCAGGAGAACAACATCCCGAACCGGATCGAGGAGCGCTCCTCCAGTTCCAGTTCCTCCCCGCAGACCTCCGCGGTCGCCACCGACGCCTACGGGTCCTCCGAGGAGGACGACGTCACCGACATCAGCGGCGGCCAGAGCGTCCGACCGGGCGCGAACGGTTCCTACGCGCAACTTCCGTTCGACATCGACCGCTACTCCGTACCGGTCATCGGTTCCTTCACCGACGGCCTGCAGCTGCAGGCGGAGACCACGACCTCGTGGTACTCGCTGCCGGAGCGTTCCGAGGATTCCCCGCTGCTCATCATCTCCGCCGCCGGCGAGGTCAGCCACCTCGACATGAACGGCGTGCGCCAGTACGGCCAGGAGCTCAAGCTGGAGTACGGACGCACCGAGGAATCGGCCGAGGACGGTGTCGAATGGATCGGCGACATGGAGCCGCTGGACATCGACACCGCCCCGCAGTGGCGTAACCTGCGCTTCCCGCTGGACGAGCTGCCGGACGACGCCGATGCCGTGCGGATCCGCGCCGCGGACTTCAACGTGACCCCCGACCAGTGGCTGGCCTTCACCCCGCCGCGCGTGCCCGAGCTGGTGTCGCTGGGCGAGGTCATCGGTGACGCCCCGACCCTGCAGGACTGGTCCGTGCCGCTGCAGTTCCCCTGCCAGCGTCCCTTCGACCACTACGCCGGTGTCGCCGAGGTGCCGCAGTACCAGATCTCCCCGGACCATGACGGGAAGAAGAGCCACGCCCCGGTGATGGACTACTACGGCGGCGGTGTCGGTGGCCTGACCCAGATGACCACCCACGGCACCGAGCTGCCGACCTACCTGGAGAACGACTGGCAGCGTAACTGGGGTGTGATCACCGAGCTCACCCCGTTCGGCTCGTCGACCGGTGAGGAGCCGAAGCAGGTGGAGCTGGACATGGAGACCCACAGCCGGTCCGGCCTGTGGTCGCCCGGACCGATGCGGCTGAGTTAGCCGGAGGCGCTGGCGGGTTCTGGATCGTCCGGCACCCGTCTCTGGAGCGTCACGCGCTGTCCAACCTGGCGCAGACTAGTTTGTTGCCTCTTACGGGTCCCCGGCCCACCCCGCATGCCGACAGTGGAAGGTCGACGGGGAGGGACGCACAGCGGATGTCGGATAGGTGGGAGGGATTGCTGGGTTCCGAGCCGATAACCAGCAATCCGTCCCACGTTTCCGACAGGTGCCTAGAGTGGGGCGCATGACTCAGACACTCCCCGACAACATCACCGAGGCTCCGGTCGGCTCCACCAACCCGGCCGCCGCCGACGACCTCTACCGCCACGTCAACGGCGAATGGCTGGCCAGCCACGAGATCCCCGCCGACCGCCCGGTGGACGGCACCTTCCACAAGCTGCGTGACCAGGCCGAACTCGATGTGAAGGAGATCGTGGAGTCCGCCGGACCCGACACCCGGATCGGTGCGCTCTTCCACTCCTTCATGGACGAGGACGGTGACGACGGTGTCGAGCAGGCCGGTCTGGCCCCGCTGGACGCCGACCTCGACCCGGTCCGCGGTGCCGCCGACCTCGGCGAACTCGTCGATGCCCTGGCGACACTGGACCGCCACGGGGTGGGCGGGGTCATCGGCTTCTGGACGGAGAAGGACGCCGGGGGCAGCTCCGACGACGCCGCAGACACCGAAGGCACCGACACCGATGACGCCGGCATCGAGGTCGCCTACCTCACCCAGACCGGCCTCGGCCTGCCCGACGAGGCCTACTACCGCGAGGAACAGCACGCCCCGACACTCGCGGCATACCGCGAGTTCGTCGAATCCTTCCTGCAGCTCGTCGAGGACACCGGTGCGCAGCCGCGGCCGGGACGCTTCGGCGACGGGTCGGCGTCCGACAGCGCCGCTGCCGCCGCGGACGCCATCCTCGCCTTCGAGACCGCCCTGGCGAAGGGCCACTGGGACACGGTGTCCTCCCGCGACGCCGACAAGACCTACAACCCCACCCCCCTGGCCGATCTGCCGACCGGGTTCCCCTTCGTCGCCTGGCTCGACGGGGTCGGGATCACCGAGGCCAATGCCCCGACGGTGATCGTGAGCCAGCCGTCCTACCTGGAGCACGTCGCCACGCTGGTACCCGGTGCCGACAATGAAGCGCGCGACCTCGACGACTGGAAGCTCTGGGCCTACTGGCGGGTGCTCACCGCCCGCGCCGGCAAGCTGCCGAAGGCGTTCTCCGAGGCCAACTTCGACTTCTACGGGCGCACCCTGTCCGGGGCGACCGAACAACGCGACCGCTGGAAGCGTGGTGTGGGCCTGGTCGAGAGCGCGATCGGCGAGGAGGTCGGCAAGGTGTTCGTGCGCGAGCACTTCCCGCCGGAGTACAAGGAGAAGATGCTCGAGCTGGTCGACTACCTGCTGGCGGCCTATCGCGACCGGATCAGCGAGCTGTCCTGGATGACCCCGACCACCCGTGGGAAGGCCCTGGAGAAGCTCGGCACCTTCACCGCACGCATCGGCTACCCGGAGAAGTGGCGCTCCTTCGAGGGGCTGGACTTCAGCCCGAACGGCGCTGACCTGCTGGACAATTACCGCCAGGCGTCCGACCTGAACCACGACTTCGAGGTCGACAAGCTCGGCAAGCCCAGCGACGGCGAGTACTGGTTCACCACCCCGCAGACGGTCAACGCCTTCTACAACCCGGTACGCAACGACATCACCTTCCCTGCGGCGATCCTGCGTCCGCCGTTCTTCGAGGTCGACACCGAGGCCGGCAGTGCCGACATGGCCGGCAACTTCGGTGCGATCGGTGCGGTCATCGGCCACGAGATCGGCCATGGTTTCGACGACCAGGGCTCCAAGTACGACGGTGCGGGCAACCTGAACTCCTGGTGGACCGATGAGGACCGTGCGGCGTTCACCGAGCTGACCGACAAGCTCGTCGCCCAGTACGACGGCCTGGTGCCGACCGGCCTGGCGCAGCGCGGGCAGACCGACCACACGGTCAACGGTGCGTTCACCCTGGGTGAGAACATCGGTGACCTGGGCGGACTCGGAATCGCGGTGGTCGCGTTGAAGAAGTACCTGGCCGATCGTGGGCAGACCGTTCAGGACGCCCCGACCGCGCCGGTGGAAGGCCTGGACGGTGAGTTCACTGTGCTGCAACGTTTCTTCCTACGCTGGTCGAGCGTATGGCAGACCGCGATCCGGCCGCAGATGTCGGCCCAGTACGTGGCGATCGACCCGCACTCCCCCGGCGAGTACCGCTGCAACGTGGTCGCCTCGAACATCGCCGAGTTCTACGATGCCTTCGAGGTCGGGCCGGACAACGGCATGTGGTTGGACGAGGACAAGCGCGTCACCATCTGGTGAGACCGGTGCGCGGCTCCTGTCCTGAAGAACCGCTGTGACGCTTTGGTAGTGTTCTGAGTCATGTGGGGGACCCCAGAGACCGCGCCTTTTCCGCCGACTGATCCGCACGGACGCTACCGTCCGGCGGCGACCGGCAGGCACCGGACGGCGCGCTGGTTCATCCTGGCCGCCGTCGCGGTGCTGGTCCTCGTCGCCCCGCTGGC
The DNA here is from genome assembly GCF_052264515.1 of Candidatus Corynebacterium faecigallinarum. Taxonomy (NCBI): domain Bacteria; kingdom Bacillati; phylum Actinomycetota; class Actinomycetes; order Mycobacteriales; family Corynebacteriaceae; genus Corynebacterium; species Candidatus Corynebacterium faecigallinarum. Next base: position 5,685 of record NZ_JBQQOC010000034.1, on the reverse strand, counting down.
GGTGCCGGTGAAGGACCTCGCCGAGGTCGAGGACGAGTACAGCCCGAGCAGCATGTTGGAACTCTCCGCGAAGCCCTCCAGCCCCTGGCCGATCGACATCTCTGGCTTCGACACCATCTGCGCGGCGGCCGACAGCGGCATGGTGACTCTGGCAATGGTCTGCGATCTGCCGCGGGTGGGTGTCGTCGAGGTCCATATCGGAGAGGTCGTCGGTGTCGGTGGCTCCGCCACAGACGTGGATGTGGCCGCCCGGCGTGGTATGCGGGCCGCGACCATGACCGACACCTCGGACGCGAGGTTCCACTGGCTGTCGACGACCTCCCTGTCATCGACGCTCGCCCCGGAGGTCGACGCAGTCCGCGTGAGCGAGCCACAGGCACTGACCTGGTTCGACTTCTCCCCGCCGGACGTGGTGCCGGACGATACGCCGTCCCAACGCTACCGCGACACCCAACCGGTCAGCGTGCAGCAGGGGCTGCGGCAGGGCGTCCGACCGGACCGGAACGTCCAACCCGCCCAATACGGTACGGACAGTTACGCCGCGACGGTCGCCCTGCTCAACCGTGACGCCGGCGGCGAGTCGGTCATGTACACCGTCACGGTGATCAGTGAGCTGCGCGGCCTCGTCCGCGGCGCGGCCGAGGACATGGCGAGGAGGATCGATGCAGCCGATGCAGCCTGATCAGCATAACGCCGACCACCAGCACCCCGGCCAACAGTCTCCCGCCCCCGGGGACTGGCAGGTCACCGAGGTGCCGCGGTCCTACCACGATGCTTTCCCCAAGGATCAGCGTCCGCGGCTGCGTCCGGCGTGGGACGTGTTCACCTGGGCCTACATCCTGCTGACCCTCGGCGGTCTGGCGCTCGCGGCGTTCGTCATGATCGGCTACCTCGTCTTCCCCGGCCCGGAGGTCATCGCACTTTCCCTCGGGATCGGTGCGGTGTACCTGGCGCTGGTGTGGTTCGGGATGTCCCGGCTGCTGATCTACCGCGGTACGCCGATGCTGCTCGCCTTCGCGGCCATCGTATGGGGCGGGACCGGTGCGTTGTTGATCGGGGTGTCGCCGACCGCCGGGCATCTCATGGAACTGGCCCACGACTTCGGTGTCCCGGAGATCTCCATGTCCCTCGGCGGGGCATACACCGAGGAACTGGCGAAAGGCCTGGGCGTCTGGCTGCTGCTGCAGATCGGCCGGACGTGGTGGAACCGCCCCTGGCACGGACTGGTCGTCGGCATGCTCGTGGGACTCGGTTTCGAGGTCTTCGAGAATGTCATGTACGCCGCGATGCTCGCCGTCATCCACCCTGCCTCGGATGTGTCCGGGGTGCTCGACATCTGGATCATGCGTACTGTCTTCGGGCCCTTCATGCACGTGATCTTCTCCGGGTTGGTGGGCTACGGCATCGGGGTGGCGGTGTTCGGTCGCGGATTGAGTAGGACGCGCCGACTCGGCTGGATCCTCTGCTGCGGGTTCGCCGGCTTCTTCTTCCACGCCTGCTGGAACCTGATCATGGACTCGGTGGCTGCCCAGCTGACGGTCTACGCGGTGTCCTGGTCCGCGGCGGCAGCCCTGCTGGTCACCGCGATCGTGCGGAGCACCCGGGAGGCACGTCCGGCGGCCAGGGTCGGGGCGTACCCGGTGGTGTCGATCTACCGCAAGGTGCCGGAGCCGCTCCCTATCGGGCATCTGCCCGGGCTGCCAGGCCAGCCGGCACAGCAGGGCTGGCAGGGGCAGCCGGCACAGCAGAGCTGGCAGGCGGCGCCACCTCAGCCACAGGCCGGGCACCTGCCGGAGTCCTTCGGTCGCCCCCACCGCGACGCGCACCCGCCGGAGCGTCCCACAACGTGGCCGTCAGAGCGTCCGACAACGTGGCGTTCGGAGAACCCCAACGACCCCGGGGAATTCGGACCTCGCTGACTCGCCGGGGTTGTGCTCGGCGCGAACATGGCTATCATCGCTGACATGTCTACACTCTCCACCTCTCCTGCCCCTGCCTCCCGCCGCTTCCTCACCCGCGCCGCAGCCGTCACCGTCGCCGCCGGCTGCCTGGCCGGTGCCGCGATCCCGGCCGCCACCGCAGCACCGGCACCTGCCGCAACCGCTGCCACCACTGCCACCACTGCCACTGCCAAGGACGCGGTGTCCACCAAGTCCGTCATCCAGAACCCCGCCCGGGTCGCCGGTGTCGCGCTGGCCGCAGGTGTCAGCCCGCAGACCGTCGACCTTCTGCTGGAGGACCCGGAGGCCACCATCGCCGCCGGTGAGCGTCTCGGCGTCCCGCGCGACGCCGCGATCTGGGCCGCCAACAACCCGGAGCAGGCGATCGGTGCTGCCCAGGCTGCCGGCATCGACCCGGTCTGGGCTGCGGACGCCCTGGTCGCGAACCTGTAACAGCACACCCGCCGACACCTCTTTTCTTTCCACACCCCCGCCCGTTCCTCGGGCGGGGGTTTCGTTATGGCCACCCAGGGTTCCGCGAGGTACTACCTGGAGCATTCCCAGCCGCCACCACGAAGGCCACCACGAACGCCACCACCGTGAAAAAGTGAAGAAAGTTGCGACACGGTGCGCGTGTTGCATGTGTGACTTGTGTGATTCATGTGTATCGTGTTGCGCATGTTCTCTCTTCCCTGGCGTCGCCACGCGCTCACCACTCCCGCCCGCCTGACCGCAGTCACACTCTTCGGTTCCGCCGTGACGGTCGCCGCCCTGGTCGCCACGGATGTCGTGCCGGTACCCTCCTGGGCCCTCGACGGCATCGACGTCGCCAGCCACCAGCACCCCGACGGTGCCGCCATCGACTGGCAGGCCGTCGCGGCGTCCGGCCAGAGCTTCGCCTTCATCAAGGCCAGCGAGGGAACCGGCTACACCAACCCCTACTTCTCCTCCGACACCGCCAAGGCCGCCGCTGCCGGTGTGACCCCGGGCAGCTACCACTACGCCAAGCCGGGCTCCACCGACCCCCGCGCCGAGGCCCGCCACTACGCCGCCACCCTGGCCACCGGCGTCCAGCCCTCACTGCCGCCGACGCTTGACCTGGAGGAATCCGGCGGACTGAACCCCGAGCAACTGCAGAACTGGGTCCGCGACTGGATCGACGAGATCAAGATCCTCACCGGTCGCGACCCGATCATCTACACGTACCACAACTTCTGGATCAACGACATGGCGAACACCACCGAGTTCGCCGAGTACCCGCTGTGGCTGGCGTACTACAACCCGACCCTGCCCTCCGAGATCCCCGGCGGCTGGAACGAGGTCACCTTCTGGCAGTACTCCGACGCCGGCCAGGTCGACGGCATCTACGCCAACGTCGACCTGAACACCTACTACGGCACCGACGCCCAGCTGCAGGAGCTCGCCGGACGGCCCTCCGTCGGCAGTGCCGTCGGCAATATCGTCGACGCGCTGCGTCCGATCACCGACGCCGCGGTCAGCCAGGCCGAGTCCGCCAACAACACCGAACACGCCGAGGCCGCCGGCGGCGAGCCCGGCCTCGACCAGCCGCTGAGCACCGACCTGCTGGTCAACCTCCTCGGCCTGGTCGCCGGCACCGTCGGCCCGGAGGTCGTGCTGGAGTCCGCCCTCAGCTCGGGTCTGGGCGAGACGCTCGGCTCCGCGCTGGCGTCCTCCGGTATGGAGGCCCGCGATGCCGAGCAGACCCTGCCGCTCGCCGCCATCGCCGCCCTGGTCCTCGGCGCCCTCGGCCTCGGCGCCGACGGTGGGGACATCGCCGGTCAGGTCGGCGCGATCGCCGGTTCCCTGGGTGCGGACGACAACGGTGCGGCCGGCGAGTTCGACTTCGGCCAGATCGCCGGCATCGTCGGAGACGTCCTCGGCGGTGCGGAGGGCGGCGAGGGAGCTGAGGGCGTGAACCTCGACAGCATCCTGCGCCTGATGAACGCCTTCGGTGCCACCGACTACGCCGCCCAGATCGCCGGCGGCACCGTCGACAAGGACGCCCTGATCGAGCGCATCGAGGCCGAGGGCAAGTCCGCCCCGGCCGAGGCTGGTCAGGACGGACCGGCCGAGGGTGCTGCTGAGGACGCTTCCGCTGATGACGATGCTGCTGGCGAGGACGCTGAGGAGTCCCCGGCCGCCGACCCGGAGGCCATCCGCACCACCCTCGAGGATGCTGGCGTGGACCCGGAGACCGCGGCCCGCCTGGCCGAGGACCCGGAGGCCACCGTCGCCGCCGCCGAGCGACTGGGTGTGGACCGCGAGACCGCGTCCCACTTCGCCACGGACCCGGCCGCCGCGCTGAAGGCACTGGAGGAGGCCGGGATCGACCCGGTCGCCGCCGCCCCCATGCTGGTCGCCCAGCTCTAGACGGTTCCCCGGCCGGAGAACACCGGGGAACAGAACAACGCCCTGACCTGCTGCCAAGCGCAGCATGGTCAGGACGTTCGTCGTGCCGGGAGGCCTGTGCCGGCTCCCCCGGCAGAGGAGACTACGGCTGCGGCGCGTCCGGGGCCATGATGTCCGGCTCGTGGATGTCCTCCAGCGACTCCGGCGTCGGCTCCTCGATCTCACACAGGTTCACCAGCGCACCGGTCGGGTCGACCAGGGTGCACAGGCGGCCCAGCTCAGAGTTCCACGGGGCGCGCACCAGCTTGCCGCCGAACTTCTTGACCTTCTTCGCCGCCGCGTCGACGTCGACACAGCCCAGGTAGAGGGTCCACATCGAGGGGTTCTCGTCGAGCTCACTGGTGTCCCACATACCGCACAGCGGAGCACCGTTGTACTCACCGGTGGCGTAGCGGAACTTCGCGGTATCGCTGTGCTGGCGGATATCCCAGCCTGCGAGGTCGTGGTAGAACTCGATCGTCGCATCGTACTCGTCACCGATGAGCAGCTCATGCCACACCGGGGTGCCCGGCTCGCCGGCGGCGAAGAACGGCTCGTCGCCCGCCGGCTGCTTCAGGCCGATCGTCGCACCGGACGGGTCGACCAGCACGGACATCCGGCCGCGGCGTCCGACGTCGCGCGGGGACAGGATGCTGGTCGCGCCAGCCTTCACCGCCTCCTCGTGGACATGGTCGATGTCGGGGGCGTAGAGCAGCAGGCCCCACAGCGAAGACTTGTCCTCCGGAACCTCACCGAGGCCGGCGACGGGCATGCCGTCCTTCTTCGCGACGAGGTAGCCGTCGCCGCAGGGGTTGTCGAAGTCCCAGCCGAGAAGTTCGGTGTAGAACTCCTTGGCCTTGGTCAGGTCAGTGGTAGCCAGGTCGATCCAGATCGGCATTCCTGGCTCCGCCACGAGAGCGGGCATTAGAGGTTCCTCCACTTTTCGGGATCAAAGTCGTCGTCAGCAGTTGCTTCGTCGAAGTAGTCGTCGGTGTCGTCGTCAGCACCATCATCATTGGATGCGAACCGCGCGGCTGCCAGGGGGTCTCCGTCCTCGTCATGGACGGTGACCTCGTCACCGGCGTGGAGGTGTCGTCCCCGCCTGGTGTCGGTCTCGCCGTTGACCGTCACAAAACCGGCGGCGATGACCTCCTTGGCCACGCCGCCGGATTCCACAAGGTTCGCCAGCTTGATGAACTGGCCCAGCCGGATGTCGTCCCCGCGTACGGGAACATTTTCCACCGGCACCTTCTGCACTTCTCGCTCGGGCATGCCGACCATCCTACGACTCCGCTGCCTGCGAAGAAAGTCCTACCGCCAGATTGCTCAGATTGCC
>NZ_JBQQOC010000033.1:0-21360 GCF_052264515.1 Candidatus Corynebacterium faecigallinarum | reverse complement strand
AGGTGGCCCCGGTTGATGATCGCGCACACCTGCTCAATGTTCCCCTCGGCGAGCGCGGCACTGTAGGCGATGGAGCGTCCCCCCTTGCTCGCCAAATCGACGGTGCTTCCCCCCGGGCGTGCCCAGTGGATCGACAGTGGAACGTCGAACATGCCGTCGGTGGGGCCGTGCAGCTCGTCGAGACTATCCGGAATCGCATAGAACTTGCGAAATCCGAAAGGCAACGGACGAGCAGCCTCGGGCTCCACGAAAACTTCAGCATCACTGTCTACCCCGGAGTAATCATCGGTCGACATCTACGCATCCTCTCCAAAGTGCACACCCTCCGACGCTTCCCTGGCACCGATCAAGAATGCTCTACAAAACAGACAGCCCTACGGGCAGGGGAACCGTATATTGCTTACGGCCTGACACCTTTTTTCCGTCGCCCTCGGGGAAGCTCGATGCCGGCCTTCTGGACAGCTCGCAGGACAGTACTTCGGGATGCCCCACATTCGTTCATGGCCGCGGCGACAGTGGGGTATCCACCCGTCTGTAGGAAGACGTCATCAAAGTAGTTGGCGATTTCTCGTGCAGTCATGCGGCCGCCAGTTCGACGTCGCTCGTTAGCCTTCTGCAGCTTTTCTGTCTCGCCGCGTGCGTAGTCGCCGTCGGGGTCGTCCTGCCACCGCTGTGCGGCCTTCTTGCCGCCCTTGCGGCCCATCGTCGCCAGCGCCTTGCGCTCCCGCGTGGACGCACGCCCAGTCGCCGCCGGGCCTCCAGAGACCGAGTGGGAGGTCTTGCCAGTGATGACATAGCCGCGCACACGCCTTGCCATGGTCTGCCTGTCCCGCATCGGCGGGATGTCCTCTGTGCGCCCGTCAGCGCCGATCGCCTGGGCGATACCGTAGGCGCGTTCGTAGGCGTCAATGATCGCCGCATCACTCATCCGCTTACCCGCCGCCCGCAGACGGTGAGCTTCGGCCAGGGCATGTCGGAAGGCCGTCTCATCCCGGGCGGCACGTCCCTCGGTGATCCACAGGACCTTCACTCCGTCGATGCGGTCAGTGTCCATCGCCGTGGCGCTGGGGAGATCCCCGTCAAGATCAGCTGCCATGGCCTTGAATGCCTCGGCTTCAGACCGTCGGGCTTTTACCGCCTCGAGGAGTTCACGCCCACTGGTGTACTTCTGCTGCGTGCGGGCAGCCTGTGGTGCGGTGTCACCGGTCATGGCTCGGACCTCCTCGATCAGGCTCGACAGTCGAGCAACCAGGTGGTGCTGACAGTGCCAACGATAAGCCGTGGGATCAGCTCCTGTGTACAACGGCGAGCGCGACAGGTTGTGGGCGAAGGCCGGGTCCCCGCCCAAGGCGGTACCCAGGGTGGCTGCGGTGGCTTTGAGCAGGCGCATATTCGCCGATTCGCCGGAACCGTCGGCGTGGACCGGGTCGATCAGCCAGATCAGCTGTGCTTTGCCGTTGGCCGGGTTGACCCCGATCCAGGCAGGCCCGGCACCGACCCCGGCGAGTCGGGCGATGGTGCGGTAGGCCTCAGGGTGGATGTTGTCGACACCGCCACCGTCGGTGCCGTAGCGATCCACGTCGACGACGATGACCGCGGCGTACTGCTTGTGGGTCAGGGCCACGTACTGCATCCGGGATAAGGAGGGGTGTCCGACTCGGTACATTTTCGGCACGCTGGCACCGTCAGTGGTGGTGCGCCAGGCTTTTTTGAAGTCGCGGGTGGGGCATCCCTGCAGGGCGTGTCGGCCCAGGTGTCCGGTGAGGTGGGCCCGGTCGGTGTCGGTGGCCCCGCAGGACTGCAGGGTCGTCGGGGTGGCCCCCAGGGTCTCGACGAGTAGTCGGGAAGCCTCGGCCAGGGCACTGCGGCGCTCAGGTGAGCGCTCGGGGGCCGTCGGGGAGGTCGTCAGGGGGGTCAGGCCAGTGAGATCGGCGAACATCGTCGGGTCGGGGAGATCGACCGGATCCGGAAAAACGCCCTGGGGCGCGGTGTCGTCAGGGGACACTCCGGCGTTGGGTGGATGTTCGCTTGTGCGCTCGGGTACACTCATAACCAAGCTTTCTCCACGAGTTGAGGTCGTGGGGTCAGCGAGCGTCACCGGGATGCCCGTCCTGGTGGCGCTCTTTATTTTTGTGCTTGACGGGTATCTTACACGTTTGTGATTCCGCAGGTAGACACGACACTGGAACCCCTCCGGCACGGCAGAAGACCATGTGTACACAATGTTTACACATGGTCTAGGGGATCCCCTGCGATAACGCCTTCCCTGGCCACGATTGTACACATTGTTTACAATCGACGATACGGTGTCACAGAACTTTTCGTAGGAGGATTCATGCCCACCCACAGTCAACCCCCGCATCCCAACGGTCGGGTCGTGTCCGTGCGCCTGGACGATGATCTCATCGAACGCCTCGACGCACTTGCTGAGCGCACCGGTCGATCCCGCAGCGTCTACATAAAGCTCGCACTGAAGGCCGCCCTGCCGGCATTGGAGCGAACCCACTGGGAACAGCTCCCCCGTTTCACCGACAACGACCTGATCAACTTCCAGTTCGGCCAGATCATCAACAACCTCGGCATCCGCGATGACGGACGCACTGATACAGATGACGAAGCCGAGTAGAACTCGGCGCATTTCAAAGCCGATTCCGGCTCCACTACGTTGTCGGCGAGCTGTAGGTGGCACCTTCCAGCCATGCCACCAAGGCCGTGATCTCAACGAACAGGTCTGACGATGCTCGGCTGTATAGTCGGCATGCAGGGGGTCGTAGACGCCGCTGTGGCGAGCGTTTCGGGAGACCTCCCTGCTGATCACCGATACGTTGCGCCCGGTCTTTGCCACGATGGGCCATAGGCGGTCACCGTCGTCGAACAGGGATCGGATCCACATGTGCTCGGCGAAAGCTGATCTTTTTACGGTCCTTGACCCTCGACCAAGACAGAGCGGCAATCGACTGGCCGAGGTGGTGTCTGGTCATGGTGACCATCATGGGCATCGCGACGGGCTCCTGGTGGGAAGGCAGGTTAAAGACTCCGCCAGGCCCCGGGGTGTTACTTCCACGATATCAACGGGTGCATGGTTATTATTATGGTCACACTTATTGCTTCGTTATTTATTGGAGGTTCGAGGTGGCGACCGTTGCCGAACACGTAAGGGCTGTCGACGCAGTCATCTGTGACAACATCGTCACGCTATCCAGCCAGCGCGACCTTCTATCCCAGAACGTCCTCGGACAACTGCGAAACCTGGTCGAGGGCGTCGCCGTACGCTTGCACACCGGCAGAGGGGACGTCGAGTACAACTACGACGCCATCCAGGCCGCACTCTCCTGGGTGAAGGCGAACGGTCGACTGAACTTCGTCACAAAGTTCCACACCTTGCTGCGGCCGTCGGTCTCCCACTACACATTCGACGGGGACACCTCGGAACGACTCATGCTCCGCTACTACGAGTACATGCTGCGTCTGCGCACGCTCCTGTACGACGAAGCCAGCGTCGCGATCCTCGCCAACCTTGATCTTTTCCCGCTCGACCAGGACCCGGCGCTCGCGGATTACCACGAGAAGATCGTCGTAGAGATCGACAAGCTGGGAAGGGCGACCTCGGCCCGTCACGACCGGTTCTACATTCACAAGACAAGGCCGTTCGTCACCGGCGGCCGAGTGTTCTACGAGGTCACGTTCTACAAGGCCGTCAATCGAGTGAGCAAGGCCGACCGCATAATTGGGTTCACCGACATCGACATCGCGGACAACTACTCTGCGAACCTGGGCCTTCAGGCGGCCAGCATCGAAGTCTTCGGGCAGCAGATGCCGGTGACCCTCATCCGCAACTGGGAAGTGTCCATCCGGCCGTGCGAGGTCGACCACTTTGCCAGCATTGTCGGGAAGCCGACGAAGGTGCGGACGGACTCTGCCGAGTACAAGTTCGTCATGGCTGGCCTGACCGACGGCTCAACTCTGCTGGACCTCATCGACGCCTCCGATGAGTGGTACAACGACGTCAAGGCACGGGGAACAGCTACCTCCCGGAGTCCGCAGATCTTCCCTGCCATCGACGAAGCGCGCAGCATCATCCGCGGGAAGAGGCCCGGCCACAATCTCCTGCGCTACCTGCTTCTTCGGATGCGCAACGACTGGCTGAAGGCGCAGTACCACTGGGAACCGAACACCCGCCTCTCGAACCTCAACGTCAGCTACTCGTGCATCCCGTTCGACGACATGCCTTTCTGCACCGCACCGCGGGCCCACAACCCGCGGTTCTGGGACCTCATCAACAGCCTCGATACCGCTGGCCGCACCCACGAACTGTTGGCTCGCCACGTACAGCGCAATGTTGAGGATCGCGGAATTTTGTACACACCGATCGCCGAACTCGAGGACCTCGGCGACGTAGCAGCCCTCATCGCCACCTACAACAGCAAGCTGTACTACAAGCACCGGCCTGCTCGTAACCTCGTCCTCGACAAGGGCCACGTCTTCATCCAGAGCTATGAGGACGACACCCACGACATCGTCACCAAACTCCAGGCACACGCAGCCAGCGGCATCAGCGGGTACACGGCCGCGGTGGAACAGTGGCTTGGGACGACGGCACACACCGTGGACGACACCGTGAAGCGAGCGGCACTCACCAGGTTGTTCGCTCAGTCTCGCGTGGCGCTCGTCTACGGGGCTGCCGGGACAGGGAAGACCCGCATGGTCGACCACATCGCCAACTACTTCGGTGGTAATCAGAAGCTGTTCCTCGCCAACACCCACCCCGCGGTCGAGAACCTGCGCCGCCGCGTGCGCGCGCCAGAATCCACCTTCCGGACCATCGCAAGCCACAAGCACAACCCCACTGGTGACTTCGACCTGCTCGTCATCGACGAGTGCTCGACGGTGAGTAACGCCGATCTCCTCAACATCCTGCAGAACACCAGCTTCAAACTCATCGTGCTCGTCGGGGACGTCTTCCAGATCGAGTCCATCAGATTCGGAAACTGGTTCAACGTCGTGCGGTTCTACATCGAGCCGTCTTCCATCTTCGAGTTGTATAAGCCGTACCGCACCAGCAGTGATGACCTCATCGACTTCTGGAACAATGTCCGCAACCTCGACGTAGGCATCACCGAGGCCATCGCCCGCAACGGGTACTCGACCGCTCTTGATGCCAGCCTGTTCGACAACCACTCTGCCAACGACATCATTCTGACGTTGAACTACGACGGCCTGTATGGCATCAACAACATCAACCGGTTCTTGCAGGCCAGCAACACCTCGCCCGCCGTCCCGTGGGGGCCGGCGGTATACAAGGTCGGCGACCCGGTCCTGTTCGCGGACACCAACCGGTTCAAACCGCTGATCTACAACAACCTCAAGGGCACCATTGTCGACATCCAGGCCTCCAATGGCAGCATTCAGTTCGATGTTCGGCTCGACCGGCCAGTGACCGAGTTCGACGTCGAGGGGTACCCCGACTTGCAGTGGGTTTCCGATTCGACGGTGCGATTCGCGGTCTACGACATCGACATCAGTGATGAGGACGACGACACCGACACCACCACCGTCCCTTTCCAGGTGGCGTATGCGGTCGGCATCCACAAAGCCCAGGGCCTGGAGTACGACGTGGTCAAGATCGTCATCACTAGCGCCAACGAGGACGACATCACACACAACATCTTCTACACTGCCGTCACACGGGCCCGGAAGGACCTGCGGATTTACTGGTCGCCAGAGACACAGCAGGCAGTCATCAATGGACTCCAGGCCGCTGATACAAAGAAAGACGTCGCTCTCCTGTCGTCGAGACGAGATCTCGTTTCGCCCCGAAGTCGCCCCTAACGAGGCCCTATTGGGTTCACCAAAAAGAGACACCCCGCTCGTTCATATGTGGAACCGTGCCGCCTTCGAGGGTATTTGCCGTCGGTTTCAGGACCGATGGAATCGCATCATCGCGGGGGGCGAGGCCCTGTGTGATGGTGAGGTAGTTGAAAGGTGGCCGCGACGGTATACCCCAAAAGCACACCGCACAGGCCAACTAACGCCCCTGTTCGATAAGGTGTCACTGTGCCCGAAAAGACAGTTCCGCCACAAGGTCTAGACCCTACCGGTCAGCTCGTCGGCTACGCCCGCGTGAGCAGTGCCGAGCAGAACCTCGATCGCCAACTCGACCAGCTCGACAACGCTGGAGCGCAGCGGATCTTCACAGATACCGTAAGCGGCTCCACCCGTGATCGCCCTGGACTCGAGGCAGCGGTCGATTACCTCCGTGCCGGCGACACCCTCCTAGTCGTTAGCATGGACCGACTCGCTAGGTCGTTAGTAGACCTACACACCCTCGTTGACGAACTCACCACCGCCAGGGTGACCGTCCACTTCCTCCAGGAGGGGCAGACCTACTCCTCAACCCCCTCCCCCACCGGTAAGCTCCTGCTCAGCATGCTCGGCGCGGTCGCCGAGTTCGAGCGCTCCATCATCCACGAGCGCCAGGCAGAAGGCATCGCCCGCGCTAAAGCCAGAGGTGCATACAAGGGACGAAAACCAATTCCTGAAGAGAAGATCACCCAAGCCCTCCAGCTGATCGAACAAGGCGTTCCAAAGGCTCGGGTTGCCCGAGATCTCGGCATCAGTCGAAGCTCGCTCTACAAGAACCTCTAGCAGATGCGCAGAAGGGCTCTGGAACGAATGCCGAGAGATCGACAGCCAACACAACGAGGACGAGAGTGATGGTGGACGTGGCTGTTGTTTCCTGAGGCGCCCCTCGCTCACACGGGGGAGCACAACAAGCCGGAGCTGGTGCGCAAGGACTTCATCGTGGATCATCCCCGTTCGCACGGGGTGCACTCACCGAGTTGGTCGGTGTAGACATTGTCACGGGGAGCACGTCTCGGAGACGATGTCGACGCGCAACCAGGAGGGACCATCCCCGTGCGCACGGGGAGCACACTAAGCGACCAGGCACTTAGGGTTCACGAGGGTGTTCCTTGCTTCACTTGTGTAGGGGATGGACAGTCGGTCACCCGACTGCTTGGCTCTGTGGCTTCTGTAGGAGAGCCGACGAGTCTTGCTGCTTCTGCGCCACCAGGGTCGACTTCCGTCATTGCTGACGGGTCCGACTCCACGGAGGCTCCACGGCCATTTAGGGTCGTGCCCGTCCCGGGCCGACCGTGTTTCAGCTCCTCGCCGGCAGCGGCGAGAGCGTAGTTGACGATGTTTCGCGCGGCGTTATGGTCCCGGTCAAGAATCAGACCACAGCTTCTGCAGGTGTAGGTGCGTACCGACAGTGGAATCTTGGTTTTCGATCTGCACTGCGAGCACGTCTGCGAGCTGGGGAAGTATCTGTCGATGATAGCCAGGGTCACGCCTTTATCAGCGCATTTGTATCCCAGCTGTGTTCTGATTGTGCCGAAGGAGACGTCGAGTATTGCCCGGTTGAGCCCGGCTTTTGCTCGGACTTTTCTGCCGGGGGCCTCGATGGTGCCGCGGGCTGAGGCTGTCATTCCGACGACATTGAGGTCTTCGATGGCGATGAGGGTGGCGTTGTGGACCAGCTCGGTGGTGATCTCATGGAGTAGTCCCTGTCGGTGTTGGGCCAGGTGGTGTTGCTGTTTCGCCAGGCGTCGTTTCAGCCGGTCATGGTTGGCTGATCCGGGTGTTGCTCGGGCTATTTTTCGTTGGGTCCGGGCTATGCGTTTTTCGTTGTGCGACAGTAGGCGTGGGTTGGCGATGACTGTGCCGTCGTCGAGGGTCATCAGTCGACTGACGCCGAGGTCAACGCCTATCGACCCGCCTGTTCTCTGCCGTCGGTTGGGGACTGTGCGGGGACGGTCTGGTTCGGCAACAAGAAAGGCGACATACCAATAGGACGCGGCTTTCGAGACGGTGAACGATCGGATCTCGCCGCCGCGGCGTAGGACGCGGGATAGCCGTTTGGTTGAGGCGTTGACCCGCAGGACCCCGAGACCGGCCAGGCGGACGTGGTGGTAGTCGTCTATAGAGCCGCCGCGTCCATCGACGCTGCGGTGGTAGATGCCACGTTCGGCGCCTGCCGGCCCCATCGCTTCGGGCCGGGGGATGGTATAGGAGTCGCGAGTCTTGTCTTTCTTCTTGAAACGAGGAAAACGGACACGCTGGCCAGCACGTTTTCCGGTCTGCGAGTCGAAGTAGTTGCCAAATGCTTTGCTGGCGTCTTGCAGACCGCTGACCAGAACTCGTCGAGGTACGGCGTGCATCCAGGGGTTCTCATAGCGTTCGCTGTCATCCCAGATATGGTCGCGGTCCTTGCCTTCAGCCAGAGATTGCGCCGCCTGCCGGTGTCTCTCGATCTCTGGGGTGAGGATCTCGGTAGCGAACTTTGTATAGCTGGTGATCAGCTGCAGGGAGCTCTCCTGTGTGGCCCTGGTCTTGACCTGCTCCCAGGCCTTGTCAGAGGAAGTTCCCTTCTCAACGATCTGGTCGTGAAGATCCCGTCGACGACGCTGTGCGTCGGCGTTGTATCCGACCATCATGTTGTAGGTGGCTCTCGCTGCTCCAGCGTGTTGCTGCAAACCTTCTTGCTGCCAGTTGTTCGGTGCCAAGCGGAACTTGTACCCGCGCAGGCATTTTTTCGGTCCTGTCAGGTTCTCCGCTGTCATCGTCGCCCTCCAACCTGGGATGTGAAGACCGTCTCCCCCTCCATTCAACCTGATTATCTTGACCCTGTCCGAAGGATGAGACACGGCCTGCTACAGAAGCGCGTAGACACGAAGTGCCCGGCCCGATCAACAACGTTGTAGCGTTAGCGTTTTAACGTTAACGTCATAACGCTATCTATGTCGCCAGGTGCTCTTTCAGCAGCTCTTCGATGATCTGTGAAGCGTTTGTCTCCTCTTCCACGGCACGCAGTTTGAGCGCCTTCCAGGTCGATGACGACAGGTAGATCGTCGTTCTCCGGTCGAGCTTCTCCGAGCCATCATCCAGAACTTCCGCAACGGGACGCGCCGGTGAGGCGTTCGGCTTCCGCATCGTGTCCGCCAACCGTGGCCGCTTCTTCTCACTCATGACATCTCCTCGATTTCCGATATTTCTTTGTAGACATCGTCGTAACCATGAAAACGGGTAGGGTCCGTTCCGAACTGCGCTTTGAGCTCTTCTCGTTGCGGTATCGCGTTGTAGAACGTTGGCACGCCCTCGCCTTCCAGGAGCTCTCGGGCTTCCGAGTACAGGCGCGTGTGCATTAGGACTCCCGTGAGAAGAACCCCCGTCATTCGATGCGAGGTCGTTTCCAAGGTTGGCCACACTCGGTCAATGTCCATTGGACTTGCCCCAGAAGGAACGACCACCAGGTCGGCAACGTCGATCGCAGCCTGAATTTCTTGCGCGGTCCCTGGAGGGGTGTCGATCACTACCAAGGAATCGCCAGAAGAGAGTTTCCCCAACGCCTTAGCTGTTGCGGAGCGCACAGGGAACCCGAGCGGCTCCCCACGCTGCTCGGCAACCTCTGCCCACCGAAGGGCCGAATGCTGAGGGTCGGCATCGTAAAGCGTCACGTCCACTCCGGCTGCATGCGCAGCAGCAGCAACCATCATGGAGCTGGTGGTTTTCCCGACACCTCCCTTGGTGTGGACGAACGCCACGATCACGCCATGCTCCTAGCCTGCTTGACAACTACAACAGAAGAGGACTCTAGCACTATAGCGTTACAACGTCAACGTCATAACTTTAAAACGTTGACGTTGTAGCGTTGTAGCGTTGTTGCATGGTAGAGTGGTCCTAAACTGCTTCTCACCATCAGGAGACCCCGACGTGCCTTCTCGTCATGGCTCGATCACCACCGAGCGCCTGGAGCGCATCACTAGCACTGCCGACGGGCTACTGGATGCCCTGTTGGAGTTGATCGAGGAGACACCGGCGGGAGATGAAGCACTGTTGAACAAGGCGCGGGTGTTCAAGGAGTCTGTCTACGAGGTCCATGATTGGGCCTATGCCGAGGCGTATCCGCCGAACAGTGAGTAGGGGAGGGTCGCCGCGCTCGCGGAGCGCCCGGGGGATGGGCAGTTGCTCGACGCTAGAGCGCGGCGACCGGGGCAGGCGCGCAGGGGGTCCCCTCCCAAAGGTGGGGGCTACGCCTACCGAGAGGTGACGTTACAGCAGCTCACTCATCGGTGGAGGTCATTTCGGCGTATCTGGAGAACAGGTTTTCCAGGCGTTGCCGTTCAGTGGTGAGCTTGCGATCTGCCCCAAAGGCCTTGTCAACGACGCGGTCGAGCTTATCGTGTGCCTTCACCAGGGCGGGGTCCATGGCCAGCGGGTTGTAGACGTCGGCGAGACTGCGCTCGGGGTGCTGAGCGGGCGTCGAGGAATCTTTGGTTGACTTTGCCGGCTCGCGGGACTTGTCGTCGAAGCCGGACTCTGACTGTCCATGCCGTTCTTCTTCATGGCCGATCATCCAGCTGTCGTGTCAGCAAACACTTCCGCCTGCTCCAAGACGAGTTCGATCGCCTTTTCCTCTGCGTCCGGCGGATAGTCGTACTTGGCGAGGATGCGACGGACCTTCGAGCGCATCGCGGCGAGCACCGATTCCTTGAGGTTCCAGTCGATCGTCGCGGACTGCCGCACCGACTTCACCAGATCCTGGGCGATGGCCTTGAGGGTATCGTCTCCGAGCTCCATCACAGCGGAGTCGTTCTGCGCCACGGCATCGTAGAACGCAACCTCGTCCTCCCGCAGGCCGAGCTCATTGTGTCGCTTCTGGGAATCGCGCAACTGCTTGGCCAGCTTGACGAGTTCGGCGATGATCTCAGCTGTCGTCAGCGAGCGGTTCGTATAGCGGTTCACGGCCTCTTCCAGCATCTCTGAGAACTTCCGTCCCTGCACGATGTTCGTTCGCAGGACCGTGCGGATCTGGTCGTTCAGCAGGCGACGCAGGAGGCCCATCTGCAGGTTCGGTTTCTCCTGCTCTGCAAGCGAGTCCAGGAACTCGTCACTGAGAATCGATATTTCTGGCGTCTCGATCTCCGCCATCTTGTAGACGTCGACAACCTGGTCGGCTGCAACCGCCTCGTTAATGAGCTGGCCGAGCGCGGTGTCGATCTCGACTGCCCCAGACCCACCCCGACCGGAGTCGGGGTTCTGGATTTTCAGGATCGCTGCACGCACGTCAGCGAACAGCCGCACGTCGTCCCTGATCGACGCGGCCTCATCCCGTGCACCAGCCAGTGCGAACGCCTTCGCCAAGGCGAGCACCTGGTCGTTGAACCGCGACGTACGGTCCGGGTCAGCCATGACGAAGTCGAGAACCTTCGCGTACTCGTTCAACCGTTGCGAGGCCGGCAGCTCAGGCGAGGAGTCGAACTGCACACCATGGAGCATTCCCTGCACGATGTCGAACTTCTCCAGCATGACCTGGATCATCTCGTCGATGGGCACTCCGGCCTGGTCACGATCGGACGGTGAATACTCGCTCAGCGCCTTCTGCAAGTTGGCGAACACGCCGATGTAGTCAACGATCAGCCCACCAGGCTTGTCACGGAATGTTCGGTTCACTCGCGCGATGGCCTGCATAAGCCCAGCGCCTTGCATGGTCTTGTCGACGTACATTGTGTGCATCGACGGTGCATCAAAACCGGTCAGCCACATGTCGCGGACGATCACCAGCTCCAGCGGGTCATCAGCGTTCTTGGCCCTCAGTTTGAGGTCCTTTCGTATGTCCTTCGAGTGGATGTGAGGCTGAAATTCTGCAGGATCAGCGGCAGAACCGGTCATAACGACCTTGATCTTGCCTTGGGCAGGATCGTCCGAGTGCCAGTCAGGACGCAGCTCCACGATTTTCTCGTAGAGCCGTACCGCGATGCGGCGGCTCATCGTCACGATCATGCCTTTGCCGAGCAGCGATTCCCGCCGCTTCTCCCAGTGCTCCACGATATCGTGCGCCACCAGGTCCAACCTGGACTCCGCGCCGACGATCGCCTCCAAACGTGACCAGCGGGACTTCGCCGCTGTCGCAGTATCTTCCTCGACAGTCTCGGTGATCTCCTCAGCAAGGTCATCGAGAGCAGCGAGATCCGCGGCTGATAGGTCGATCTTGGCCAGGCGCGACTCATAGAAGATCCTGACTGTGGCGCCGTCCTCGACAGCCCGTGTCAGGTCGTAGACGTCCACGTAGTCACCGAACACTGAGCGTGTGGACTTGTCGTTCGACTCGATCGGGGTGCCCGTGAACCCTAGGTAGGTGGCCCCGGGCAGCGCATCGCGCATGTGCTTGGCTAGACCCGACTTCAGGCGTCCGTGTCGGTCCAGGGTCTCGCTGAAGCCATACTGGCTGCGGTGTGCCTCATCAGCGATCACTACAACGTTGCGGCGGTCAGTGAGCACGGGGTTGCTATCTCCGTCTTCGCCGGGCGCGAACTTCTGCAGCGTGGTGAACACGATCCCGCCCGAAGCCCGTTTGAGCTTCGACCGTAGATCAGACCGTGTGGTCGCCTGGACCGGAGTTTCCGGCAGGATACGCGCTGGTGCGAAAGTCTCACCGAACAGCTGATCGTCGAGGTCATTGCGGTCAGTGATGAATACCAGCGTCGGGTTCGCCATGCGCTGATCGCGCATGATCTTCGCCGCGTAGAACACCATCTCAAAGCTCTTGCCCGAGCCCTGGGTGTGCCACACGACGCCGCCGCGCCGGTCACCATCGGGACTGGACGCCTGCACCGTGGACTCGACGGCCGCGTTTACCGCCCAGTACTGGTGATACTTCGCCACTCGCTTCACGAGCGTCCTGGTGGGCTGTCCAGTTGCCTTGTCAGTGACGGTCTCGTCACTGAAAACGATGAAGTTCTTCAGCAGATCAAGGAACCGCTTCTGCTCGAACACGCCCTTTATAAGGACTTCGAGTGCAGGAAGGCTGCTGACAACCTCGCGACCTTCGATTGTCTTCCATGGGGCGTAGTGCTCGAATGCGCCGGAGTAGCTGCTCATCGCCGCTGAGGCACCGTCGGAGATAACCGTGACCGCGTTGGGCACAAACACCGATGGGATGTCTTTCCGGTACGTCTGCACCTGGTTCCACGCGGACTTCAGTGTCGCATGTTCGGCGGCAGGGTTCTTCAGCTCCAACAACGCGAGAGGGAGGCCGTTCACCATCACGAGCACGTCCGGGCGCCGGTTCTTGCCGTTCTCCACAATCGTGAACTGGTTGATCACGGCCCAGTCATTGTTCAACGGCTCGTCGAAGTCCACCAGCCAGAGACTCGTTGTACGTAGCTGACCGTCATCATCACGGTACTCTACCGGCACACCTTCGATGATGAGCTGGTGCAGTCGAGAATTCTCATCAATAGAGTTCTGCGACTCGGCACGCTGGACCGTTTTCACTGCTTCATCAATCAGTGAGATATCGGCGCCAGGATTGATACGCCGCAACGCGTCGCGGAGCCTGCCCCAGAGGATCACGTCTTCGTACGAGGAGCGCTCAGCGCCCGGCTCGCCCGGTGCGATGTCGGGGCCATGCAGACAGCGGTAACCCAACTCAGCGAAGTACTCCAAAGCAGCCTGTTCGACGACATTCTCATTGAAGGTGGTCACGAGGCAACCTCCAGCGTGGATTCTTGCACCCAGCGTGCCAGTACACTAAGTGCGGCCAAGTACTCAATAGCCTCCTGCTCAGGCATCTCCCGATCTGCCTGGTGTGCAAGGGGATTGCGGATGCCCGCGAACACTCCCTCAGCAAAATTTCGAGCACCTCGCTGCATAGATTTGAACGTCCTGCTTCCGTCATCGTGCATCCGGTGCAGACGTGGGTTCCGTTCAGCCGCGGGCTGCTCGCTAAACGCTTGGTTGAACAGATCCGTCTCACTTAAGTCACGACGATCGAGCTTGTTCTGCGTCTCAGCGTTCAGTTTGCGGATCGCACCCTCGACGGCCTCACGATAGTGCCCTGAGTGCCAAAGTGACTCCGCACCTCCCCAGATCCACGGGTGGAAGTCGCCGGCAGACACAAGCGGTGCAGGGTCTCCGAGCTTCTCTTGCAGTTCAGCCTCGCGTTCGAGCGCAGCCACGCCCCGCGCCGCCCAATCGCGTAGATGTCTCCACTGCGCCTTACTCTTGACTCTTCTTTCCTCTTTCTCATTCGCACGCCATTCGGGCAACACACGGTCAAGGATCTGCTCGGCGACATAGGCTAGCTCGGCGGCCGTCGAATCTGGCGTACGTTGATGGGTACCCGCCACGAACACGCCGCTTCCGGGACGATTGTCATACGCAACTTGATCCGTGGCATGGATGAACTGGCGCAGGGAGTCGATCGCCCAATTAACATCAACCGCACTCATGCCTGCCCCTCCTCAGTCGGCACGCTGACGCTCCCGGACAATAGCTCCGGAAGCAGAGTTTCCCTGAGAGCACTCAGCTTCTGGATCTCAGCTTCGAGCGACTCAACGCGCTGATCGAGCGAGGAAAGTACCTGCTCCAGCTGCTCCGCGTGTTGATCGGCAACCCAGCAAATCTCGGCATCGTGCACATCCTTCTTGTTTACCGATGCAAACACTGTTCCTTCGCCCTGGAACTTATCCCATGCGCTCCGCGAAGCTCTCATCGCATAGTAAAGGGTGCTCGGCTGATTCTCGCTGTGGATGGCAGCTACTCCTCGGCCCACGCAGCAGTCGACCGCTGCGCGGTTTAGCTCTCCAACAGGAGCTCGTACCGACATCAGCGTGTCGTTACGCCGAGCGAATCGAATCGGGTTCGTCGTCCATATTCGCACCGATGGGAATCTGAATCCGAAATCGCGCTTACCTTGGTAGAAGGGGGTGCCGTCGTGGGCATCATTGAGGACATCGCTCTTCGGTGAAGTTCCCATCGTGATGGTCGCGACATCCGAAACTGCGCGACGCTCGCCTAACAATGAGGCGAACAGTGCATCCCCAATCTCCTGAGCTTTGTTTATTTCCCGCCGGTTGGAATCGATCTTGTCGTCGAGCGCGCCGAGCGTCGCGGCAATCGCACGCTGCTCTGCGATGGGTGGGAGCGAGAACTCGAAATCTCCCATTTGATGAGCATTCAAAGTCGGCTGCGCAGCTCCTGAGCGGAAGCTCGTCACATGATCGCGCCACCGCCTGGACTGCAACTGATAACCAACAAATCGGGCGTCGGCTTCCTCTTGGTTCGGTTGAAAACGGACAAGATAACCAGCGAAAACTGCATCCGCGCGATCTTCCATCACAGTCGCGGCATTCCCGACACCATTACCTAGGCGTGAGATGAGAAGGTCTCCGCGCCTGAGCTGGTACCGCTCCGTCGAATCGGCGTCAAGATCACAGAAGGGTACCGTCTCCCAGTCGATCTTTCCGCCTGTTATATCCGTCTGGCGAACAAACAGTGGTCCTGGCGGAAGCTCTCTACCCTTTGCGATCGCTCCATACTGCGGTTTGGCCGAGATTTCGGCAAGCGATACGGTTGACCAGCTGTTCATCGCCCGAGCCCTTCTAGCCTGGCGCGAACCTCATCCTCGAGCTCGCGCCCACGCTCGAACTCAGCGAACAGTTCGTTCGTG
The DNA here is from genome assembly GCF_052264515.1 of Candidatus Corynebacterium faecigallinarum. Classification (NCBI taxonomy): domain Bacteria; kingdom Bacillati; phylum Actinomycetota; class Actinomycetes; order Mycobacteriales; family Corynebacteriaceae; genus Corynebacterium; species Candidatus Corynebacterium faecigallinarum. Next base: position 5,849 of record NZ_JBQQOC010000033.1, on the reverse strand, counting down.
AGTCGCTTGATCTTCTCGTCGATTGGCTCGTCGTCGACCTCTGCCTCCACAGCACCCACATACCGCCCTGGCGTGAGCACGAAGTCGTGCTTCTCGATCTCTTCGATCTTCGCGGCCTTTGCAAACCCCGCCACGTCTTCGTAGCCGCCGTCGTGGTTGCGCCACGAATGGTAGGTGCCCGCGATCTGCCCGATGTCCTCGGTGTCGAGCACGCGCAGCTTGCGCGACTCCATCCGGCCGAGCTTGCGAGCGTCGATGAACAGCACTTCATCACGCCGCTCACGGTGCCCGTTGGCCGCGCGTCCCTTCGAGACGAACCACAACGAGACCGGGATGCCGGTGTTGAAGAACAGCTTGTCGGGCATCGCGACGATGCAGTCCACCAGGCCCGCCTCAACAAGCTTGCGGCGGATCTCGCCTTCACCGCTGCTCTTCGAGGACAGGGATCCGTTGGCGAGCACGAAGCCTGCCGTGCCGTTGGGCGCAAGGTGGTGGATGAAGTGCTGGACCCAGGCGAAGTTCGCGTTACCAGGGGGCGGAGTGCCGTACTTCCAGCGAGGGTCGTCGCCGAGCTTCGCGTCCCACCAGTCAGAGACGTTGAACGGCGGGTTCGCGATCACGAAGTCAGCACGGAGGTCCTGGTGGAGATCCTCGGTGAACGAGTCTGCTGAGTGTGAGCCCATGTCGGCTTCGATGCCACGCAGCGCGAGGTTCATCTTCGCGAGCTTCCACGTCGTGTCGGTGAACTCCTGCCCGTACACGGAGATGTCAGTGCGCTTGCCGCCGTGAGCCTTCACGAACTCGGCCGACTGCACGAACATGCCGCCCGAGCCTGCTGCTGGGTCGTAGACGCGACCCTTGTACGGCTCCAGCATCTCCACCAGTGTTCGGACCACAGAGCGCGGGGTATAGAACGCTCCGGCATCCTTGCCGGTCTCCTTGCCTGCGAACTGGCCCAGGAAGTACTCGTACACGCGCCCGAGCACGTCATCAGCACCATGGTCGTCGGTCTCGGTGAAACCGATCGATCCGATGAGATCGACCAGCTCGCCGAGGCGGCGCTTGTCGAGGCCATCACGGCCATAGTTACGGGGCAGCACACCCCGAAGCGACGGGTTCTCCTTCTCGATGGCGTCCATCGCGTTGTCGATGATCTCACCGATCTGCGGATGCTTCGCCGAGTCCTGGACGGATGCCCAGCGAGCTTTCTCGGGTGCCCAGAAGACGTTGTTGCTGGTGTACTCGTCGCGCTCCTCCAGGAACGAGTCGATCCGCTCGGGCTTGATGCCATCAGCAGCGAGCTCCTCCTTGAGTTGCTCGCGACGCTCCTCAAAGCGATCTGAGACGTACTTCAAGAACACCAGACCCAGCACGACGTGCTTGTACTCGCTGGGCTCTTGGTTGCCGCGTAGCTTGTCGGCTGCTTCCCAGAGTTTTTGCTCTAGCGTCTTGGTGGGCTTGGGGGCTGAAGCGCGTCGCGCCATGTGTGGGTTCTGCTTTCTATCAGTGTTGAGAAGCGGTACTTGCTCGGTTCTCTAAGGAAAATATAGCTGGGGTCCGGACGTAGTTGCAGTTTCGCCCCGCGGGGGGTTCGAAGACTGCCGCTGCACCGTAGTGACGGTTAGATGCCGACTTAGCGAGAATTTGTGGTGGTGTGTGCCAGTCCGCTGGCGATAGATATCGCCACCTGGGTACTGAGCGTGGACCATGCGGTGGCCTGCTGTTCTGCCTGCTGCTGTCGAGCCAGGGTCTGTTGGTACACCGCCCCGAGGGCTCGTTGGTCCTCGAGGCTGATGTTCGGCGCGTTCACCAGCCGTAGATCCACTCGTCGTAGTGTGGATCCCGCGCTAGCGGCTCCCTCGTCGATGGCTGCAGTGATCACCGCTGCCAAAAACCATGGGTCGGTCTGCTCCGGGTCACAGCGATACGCCTCCATGTATCCGCCGTCTGGGCGGACACCGTCCGTCTCGCAGATGCTTGCCCGGCGCTGCCCGACACACACATCACCGGAGCGTAGACCGGCGTCAGGATCCTCACGGTCGCTTTGGCGTCGTACCGATGTGACCCCTGGGAGTTGTCGTGCGCTGATAGTGTCATCACGCGATGAGCCGATATCTAGGTGGTCGATCTCGTTGCCGAGACCATCAAGTGGGGTTATGGCCGTTGTCGCGGCGTCCAGCTGCGTTTGTAGTTGGTCTGCGGTGGGAAGGTTGGCCTGGGTGACCCAGTAGTCGGGATTGTAGGTCTTGTCTGCGCCGATGAGATCCAGCCGAGTGACCTGGGTGCTCTCGGAGGTGGTCGGAACAATATGGTGGCTGCGATGTTCCTGTAGGGCGGCGGTGATGCTGGTGGTATCAATCTTGGTCACCTGGCGGCCTCGAGCCCGGGTGACATGCTCATCGTGGATCCGTGCGAACAAGACAGTGTCGGTGGGATGAGAGGGATTCTTGGTCAAGACGATCGCGACTGTGGGGATAGCTGTTCCCGGGTGAAGGTGATCAGGGAGTCCGATGACAGCCTGGAGGCTGCCATCGGCAACCATCTTGTTCAGGACCTTTTGTCGAGTTTCCGGCCGGTTGAGCGTCGAAGGCGACAAGATAGCAATGGCTGTTCCGTTGTCAGTGAGAACGTTGTGGGCTAGCTGCAGCCACACCGTGTCATCGGTGCGATTGGGGGTTCCGTATCTCCAGCGCTGTGGCTGTTCGCTAAGTTCCTCGGCAGGGAATCGCATGTTCCATGGGGGGACAATGCAGACCAGGTCAGCACTGTCTGCGGGTAGGGCGTTGGCGGCGATCGCGTCGGTGGCAGACCATGTTGCCTCCCATCCTTCGACCACTGCCCGCGCCTGGGCGAGCATGAGAGCGTCCGGGTTGATGTCGTTGCCGCTCAGGTGTGCCGCAGGAAACCGGCGTTGTAGAGCGGCGAGGGTGCCACCACTGCCGCAGGCGAAGTCCAGGATGCTCGAAGCGGTGTCCGGGGCAAGGTCACTGAGCAGGTTGTTGACGACCTCGGTGGTGGCGAATGCTGCGCCACTTCTTCCGGCGTTGCGGCTGTATCGGATGCCGTGCTCGAGAATATCGTGGGCATCGTGGCTGCTGAGCTGCGCGTACACCTTAGCGACGGAGGCGTCGTCGAACAGTGTCGTTAGTCGGCTGGCCAGGGGTTCAGGCACAGTCGGGGTTGGTGTGATGGTGTCAAGGTGTCGCCGGGCGGCAAACAGGAACAGAAGTGTCGAGAACTCTGCGGTGTCGAAGTTCCCGCGTAGCTGGTCAAGTGCCGCTGATATAGCAACAGTGGTGGGTTGCTCCGCGTCGCGGCGGATCGTCTTGTTGTTGGATTTCAACCAGCCAATGACCCGGTCTTGATCGAAGGTCGCCGGTCGTGACGTGGGGTCTAGGGGCTCGGGGAAAGTGTTGTCATTTTTCCGCCACTGTCCAACTGCAGTGAGGCTAACGTTGGCGATCTTGGCGATGGTGGTGGCAGTGATGGGGGTGGGCATTAGGCGATCTCCTGACCTGTTGTGATGTCGATGACTCTGGCCCGTTGTACGTGGGCGTAGTGGGGGAGACGGATGACTGAGTGGGCTGCCAGGCGCACCTGGGCGGACAGTGCGCGGACTCGACTGACCGCTGTGGCGGTAATGCCGTGTGTGGCCAGGCGTGCCAGAGCGAAAGCGAAGATATGATCCCCGCTGCCTATGACCACAGTGGCGAAAGAGTTCAGGTTCGGCGTGTGGTCAATCGCATCGATGAGCGCCAGGTCAGCTGCATCTCTACCGGTTCCGGGGGGAAGGAATCGTGCATTAAGCATTCGGTTGGCCGCGAGGTACCCGACGGCAGCGTTGTGACTGTTGGTGGCGATGATGACTTGGTCGCTGTCGCCGATCCCAACAGTGCGGATGTAGTCGGCAAGTGTGTCTTCGACAAGCTGCTCGGTCAGAACTGCATGGTCGCAGAGGTTTTCAAGGTCGAGAAAGTGGATGGAGCGGGGAGCGAGTTTCATGATGTTCCTTCGTATCAGATATGGCCGTGATGAAGCATTGCAGCGAGGATACATCACACAACATTCATTGTGCAACTTCACCTACTGAAGCTGTACGGAACACCTTCATCAAAATCTGTGCGCTACGGCAAGAACTATCCCCTACCTGCATACTTCCTCTTGCCTGACCGTCACTGTCGATTTCCTCAAACCCTGCCCCGGCCTAAGGCAAAGGCCCTCTGCAGGCGGTGGCTTCACCGTGCGAGTCGCCAACCGTGGACTGCCTCCTTGTGTTTCGCCGACGCGTGTTGCTTGCAGAGCAGGAGGTCCACCGTCTGCGATTAGCGTTCGGCCGTCCAGGAGCTGGCGGGTCCGCCTCCACCCTTCACCGGATGGCCCCTCGCCGTGATGTCGTATACGAAAATTGCTACAGCGGTCATCCGCTACCAGTCGATGCCCCAACGATCACCGCACCCCGCCCGTCATAGAGCCCAGCCGCCCCTTGTCTCGTTCCACCGAAACACCACACACCTCTGGCACTATTACTCCAAACAGTCGTTGGCACGAAAATAGCCGACTCATCGAACGGACGTGAGGGGATCGATGGACCGCTCATCCGACCGCTTCGTCGGGGTGACTTCGGCACCACTTGCGCACTTGAGCCCGCGGCCACCCCTCGGGCACATGGAAGGTCCGACCACTCACCTCCACAGCCCGGAAACCGACAGGCGGCAGTGGCGTTCCCGGCGAACCCGCCGCCGTCCTCGAGACGGAACTCACCGGGGCCGAAGTCCCCGACAGCTGTGCCCTTCGGCCATCCTCCGAAGCTCGGTCGAGCTCCTCGCGCAGTCTCCGGTTCTCCTGGCGCAGGCGCTCCATCTCGTAGACCACAGCATTGCGCTCCCGCTGCTCCCGCTCGCGGTTCTGCCGCGCCCGGGACTCCTCGATCCTCTCTTCCTCGGTGCGAACTCCATGATCACGCAACCGATACCGGGCAGTGTCGAGCATCCGGGCAGCGGCCTCACCATCAGGCAGTGCCCCGGCGACATCAGCGAGGCGACGCGGGTTACCACGCAGCCATTCGATGACGCCGGTGCGGGTGTAGGTCGGTTCCATCGGCAGGGCGGGAAGTTCGACAATCCGGCTGGCGATCACCCCGTCATCAGCGGCCCGGCGGCGTTCCCACGCCCGGTGTCGGCACGACGACGAGCAGTACCGCGGACGCCGCCCGCGCCCGGTGTAGGTCAGTTCGGTGCCGCACTCTAGGCACACCATGCCGGGGTCGACCGGCTTGCCGTCCGGGTCCCCGCCAACACGGATTTCTGCCGCCGTGGACGAAGGGGGGCCGCCGTGTTTTTTGCTCTGCTCTGCCATGGTCTCCACCCTAGTCTTTTCGTGCCAACGACATTTCGGAGTAATAATGCAAGAGGTGTGTGGTGTTCTGTCGGCGCGGCAGCGCCGCGGTACTGAGACCGTGTAGGGCTCCTACTGTTCGACGCTATGGTGACGGCGGACCTGTGGAGCGGGGGCAGGAGTGATGGTGGAGCGGGCGGTTTGCCGGCAGTGGAGCAGGGTCATGGCGGGCTGGCTGTGTCGACAGTTACCTCCACACCGTGGAGGTGCTCGCCTTGCTGAAGACGACGTGCTCCGTGCCCTCGGAGACACGGGAAGCCCCCTCGACACGCACGCCCTGGTGCGGCGCCGCGGACGCCGGCCTCTTGCCACCAACACCTGCCTATGACCCGTTGGGGAAGCTGGCATAGTAGGCACACTGCCGGTCGGTGAGGGTGCGCTCGAGCTCATCGAAGCGACTCTCCCACAGTGCCGTCATCCGGAGTGATTTCGGGATGCTCGCCCACTGCGAGATC